>CANQBA010000055.1 GCA_947589545.1 uncultured Oscillospiraceae bacterium
GGAACGCGGCGAATCGGAGAAGCCGGTGTTTGCACTGCCCGCCCAGCCGACAGTACGCAGGCACATAAAGATATGGGTCGGACAAGCCGGAATCGGCAAAGACATCTGTTTCCATAGTTGGAGACATAGTATTTCTTATTTCTCGCTGAAAACAAACGACTTACAGAACTTAAATTTGTGACAGGTAACGATTTAGAAACAAGTGAAATTCTCTTATCTGTCTTATTCTGCATTATTGAAAAGAACGCTTTTTCATAGGTGCAAAGGTATATATTTTTTCAATATTATAATGGGGGGTTAATGTATTTGTTCAAGTTAAGACCTCAAAATCATCTCATCAAATTAAAAAAGTCCTATATAATTCATCCGAAATGAGATTTATTGCCTTATCTTTGTACTAAATTAGGGTATGTAATATCAATTTGAGATGAGCAAGATTAATATTGATAGAATCGTAAAGGATATTAAGTCTAAAACGACAAGTTTAACACCAGTCATTGAAGCTGTGTGTAATTCAATTGACGCAATTGGTCCTGAAAGAACCGATGGTGTTATTGATATTATAGTAAAACGAACTGGCCAGCGTTCTTTAAATTTGGACAACACTCATACTCTGTCTAATATTGTATCAATAGATATAGTTGACAATGGTATAGGTTTTACAGAGGAAAACAAAGACTCTTTTGACACCTATCGAAGTGGATTTAAGATGTCTAAAGGAGGCAAAGGTTTTGGACGATTTATGTATCTAAAATACTTTAATAACGTTTCTATTGAAAGTGTTTTTCGTGAAGGCGATAAATACAAACAACGTAGTTTTACATTTGGTCATGCAGATGAAATAATAGAGAATGAGCAAATAATAGATCTTGAATCCAACCCCGACTTACATACAGGTACAGTTCTGCATCTATCTTCAATTAAGTCTTTTGATTTGGATAAAGGACTTGAAGTTATTGCCAGAAAACTTGTGGAACGTTTGCTGGTATTCTTTGTTACGGGAGGAAAATATACTCCAATAATTACGATTAAAGAAGAAGACGACTCCAATTCAATAGTACTGAACGATTATATTGGAGAAAATTCCGATATTCAGCAGATAGGTAAAGAAGAAAATTTTACGATAAAAGGTCGTGAGAATGAATGGGATTTTGTAGTCAAAATTTATAAAATATACTATTCTGCAATAACAAATAAAATCTGTCTAACTGCAAATTTTAGAGAGGTTACAGAGTCAGCATTGCATAACTATGTGCCCGAGTTTAAAGAAACGATGTTTGAGATAACAGAGAATGGCACTCAAAAGAACTATATGATAAAAGCGTATGTTCAAGGAAAATATCTTGATGACAATGTAACAACAGAAAGAGATGGTTTCAATTTTGGCAAGGAAGATGATATATACTCAGATTTATCTGAAAGACAAATAATGAAAACGACTTCATTAATCATTAAAAAGTATTTTTCTGATGATATCGAAAAACGATATAATGATAAGAAGCAAAAAGTAGAACATTATGTATATACCACAGCACCCTGGAATAAGACTTTGTTAAAGGATGTCGACATGGAGTCTATTCCCATAGGTATTTCCGATTTTGACTTGGAAATGCGTTTCCAAAAGATAAAGTTCGACAAAGAGCAAAATGCGAGAATTGCATTGAAAGAGTTACAAGATAAATACTCTACAGAAGACGATAGTGGTGATAGTACATTAGAAGATGAAGTCAATGAAATCTTAAAAAATGTAACGGAAACTGCAAAGAATGATTTGGCTCATTATGTTTGCCAAAGACGTAGAATAATAGAACTATTTGATGACTTGCGTAAAAGAATAGATAGCGGCAAAGCCCACAAGGAAAGTGAAATGCATAACTTGATTTTTCCTATGATTAAGGATGATAGGGAAATCGAGTATGAAGAGCATAATTTGTGGCTACTTGACGAAAGATTCAACTTTACCCAATATATTGCCTCTGATAAGGTCATTTCTAGTTCTGATCACAAAGAACCAGACCTTGCTATTTTTTATGAAAGTGGGCTATTTTATCGAAATGGAGAGAACGCTATCACATCTCCTATTGCAATTGTTGAGTTCAAACGACCTAAACGCACAAATTATCCTGATGAAGAAAATCCAATAAATCAAGCATTACGATATGCAGGTAAAATTCTTGCAGGTAAATATGAGATGCCTGAAGGTTTAGAAGAGGTTATAGTAGATAAAAGCGTAACACCTGTTTACATATACATTGTTTGCGATATAGTTCCAAAAATTAAGGAATTTGCAGATTTGACAGGACTTACCATAAGTCCAGATAAGCAGGGATACTTTGGTTATAACCCAACGTATAATGCATATATTGAAATTAAGAGTTTCAAAAAAGTTATTGATGATGCAAAAATGCGTAATCAAATATTCTTTAAGAAATTAGGCCTATTATAGATAACAAGATATTGTAAGGTATTAAAATTTTACAACTATGAATATTAGTCAAATTGAGATTAGAGATTTTTGGGGCAAGTACCATATTAAGTGGGAACTTAATCCATGTGTAAATATATTAACAGGAATCAACGGAGCAGGTAAAAGCACCTTGCTAGATTTGATTGCTTATATTACTATTGGTGGTAAACTTCCAAAATCATTAGTTAAAAAAGCATCAATGGTAAAAATCAAGTTTGATGAAGATGATGCAACAATAACAAATATAGTTTTTAATGACAGTTACCTTAATCTCACTAAAAAAGCTCAAGAAAATGAGGTATTAAAAGAGCTACAGGAAGATGTTGAGATGGATTTTGCTAATACGAGTAGAAAAAGCAGACTAAATAGTTTGATGCTAAATGCATCAATTAGCTTCGTTACCACAAAATCAGAAGGAAAAATACCTTCTGCAAAGTTTCTAAAAGATTTAAATGTAGATATCATCAGCACATTTGATGAACCAATATCCTACATTGAAGATAAGTCAAAATGGGATTCTTTGCACGATGAAGGAGTCTGGTCTAGTCTAGATAAAGAACTTCATGAATTGCAAGAACAATATTCTTACTATATAGGTAATTTGGCAAATACAATCGAGAATATGGTTATATCTGGGATTCAGCCTGATATAGAATCATTAAAGTCATTGTATGCTCCTAAAAACTTATTCATCAAGACAATTAATGAACTTTTTGAATCAACCGGAA
Organism: uncultured Oscillospiraceae bacterium; assembly: GCA_947589545.1. Lineage (GTDB taxonomy): Bacteria > Bacillota > Clostridia > Oscillospirales > Oscillospiraceae > RUG626. The sequence goes on from CANQBA010000055.1 coordinate 3,196, forward strand.
AAGTTATAGATACAAGTGATAGTAAACTGAGTTTTAGGATTGTAGAAGATGATTTACCGATATCTATTTATGAGCTATCTTCTGGAGAAAAACAAATGTTGTATATTCTATGGAAAGTTCTTTTGCAGAATCAGAAATCATATATATTGTTTCTTGATGAACCTGAAATATCCCTTCATGTTGATTGGCAAGAATCATTAATAGAAAAAGTTAGATTATTGAATCCTAATTGTCAAGTAATAATCGCAACACACGCTCCATCTGTATTATTAGATGGTTGGCAACCATATGTAAAGAATATTGATGATTTGAAAATTAAAGTTGCAAAAAATGGCTAATGATATATCTTCTGGAGGAAGTTCGGAGTTTTTAGCTGCAAGGAGATTCTTTAGAGCAAATAGTTCAACCGCAAAAGAAGAAATAGAAGTTTTTGTAGAAGATGAAGTAGACACTGTTTTTTGGCGTCATTTCTTTGCCAAGCATGAACCAGATAAAAATTTCAAGATTAAGGTTCTAAGATGTGGAAATAATGAATTATGCGGTAAAGATGCCTTAATAAAGTTCATTAGATTGGATTCATTAGGCCGTAATAAATTGATCGCTATTGATTCGGATTATGACTATATTATAGATGATTACCATTCTTATACACAAGAATTAAGGGCTTGTAAATATGCTATTCATACTAGTGATACATATTCAATAGAGAATTATAAAATTGTACCCTCCATACTTAAGGAAGCAATATATCTTACCTCATTTTGCGAACAAATAAGTGAAGATATTAATGTGATGATATTTGAGACTTCACAACTTCTTTATAATCTATTTACTATTCATTTATTCTCTACAAACAAAAAAGATAATGTATATAAGCTATCTGATTTTAAGTCTGATTTAAACAAACTTACTTACAAAAACAACAAGGTAAATGAAAGTACCAACACGTATATATCTAATCGCATAAATTCCTTTAATTTATACATAGATAATAACCGTGCTGAATATGATGATTTTCTATCTCAATTGAAATCTAAAGGTGTTGAGGAATGTAATTGTTGGCAATTTATGAATGGACATGATGTATTAGATGAGATTGGCATTAAAATAGTGGCGAATATCTCAAATAAATACAGAGGAGAATATTTACAATGGCTTCATGCTAATGTTGCAGACCAAACACGAAAAGAAAATCTACTTAAGAAGTTTAACAATTCAACTCGAGTTGCAGATGGCTTGCATCAACTAAAAGATAGAATTCGTGAGATTTTATATGATATTAAGCCTGATTTTACTTGGAAAGCATCTATCAAAAACGACAATCAAATTCAGGCTATATTTCAATAATTATAGGATTTATTGTTACTCAGAATATCTCTCTGAAAATTTGAATTAGGGGAAAATGGAGTTGACGAAAAAGAAGGAATAGCATGGCTCCTAACTAATACATATTAGTGTCGGAGCCTTGCCATCTTTTCATTATTACTCCACCTCCAAGAATCCCATTAGGAATGCGTCTGGGAAGATGAATTTCTTTTCGCCGAGGGTGAATTTGATGTGGATAAACTTTTCGTTCTTGTTGATTTTTACAACGGTTCCCTTGCCGAATTTCTTGTGAAGTACGGTGCTATCCACAGCCAATGCCTCTAATTGGGCTTTAAGGTCTATCTCGGCTTTGTTGGGAGCGGAAGAAGATGTTGGGGTAGAAGGTGCAGCCGACCTCGCAGGCTGTGGTTGAACAATGGGCGTTGATTGAGTCCGTTCTGCTTTCACCGCTGTTCTTTGCTGTCCTGTATGCTTGTTTTCTACAGCCTCGCGACTCCTTGAATATGCACTATAATCGACCTCGCTCATTGAGGATTGTTGGTTATAGAACAGTTTCTCATACTGCGTTTTGCGGATTGTGGTATCCCAACCGCCAACCTCATCGTTGGTATGTTTGTCAATGCCGGTATAAGTTAGGCTGGCATCCTCGTAGCGTTTGAATTTGAAGATAGCATCGTTCATCAGCGGAGCATTGAACACGCCCAATGAACAAAGCATATTAAAATCCTCTACACTCAAACCTGTAACCTTTTTGAATAGTCCCGGCTCCAACTGCGTGATAACATCTTTGAGGCAACGCTCTCTGTAGTCGGTCAGGTACATAAATACAGGGATTCGAGTGGCAAACTTGATGAGTTTTTCCTGAATCTGCTTACGCTTGCTCTTCATCTCCTTTTCCTCGGCAGAAAGTTCCTTCTTCTCCTTTGGTGTCGGGTCGGGGTTCTCTTTCTTTGCCTTCTTGACAGCTTCCGATTTGTTGATAATGGTAGTAAGGTCGCTGTTGAGATTGCGGAAGCCCTCAATGTTCATTAGGGCTTTCATTGCTTCGGGACTTGCAAGCAAGCGTTTCAGAGTATCGTTATCCACATTGACAAGCAGGGCCGATTCCCAACGCTTTGCAAGCAGAGTAGCAGATGTTCCTGCCAAGGCAATATCAAGAATATCCTGTGCATCCACCTCTTTCATACTGCTGCCATCGTAAGCAAGCACGGGCAAGAACTTGATAAATTCGCCTACCTTTGCTTCGGGGTTGCTTTCGTTTATATCCAAGCGACAACTGTAATCCGATATTTGTCGCAAGGCTCTGTCAAGGGCAAAATCGAATACATAGCACTCGTTCTTCATTATGGTCTTGCTTCCTTCCTCATTCTTTACCTCCCAAGGACTCTGCACGCGGAACGCAGCTTGAAAATAGGTTTCAGGGCTTTTCAAATTACGGAGCATAAATATACCCGTCCAAGGTTTTACGGTAACGCCCGTCGTCAGTTTACCGCAAGTAAGCGTAATGGTCTTTGTTTCTAACGGGTCGCCCATATTGGCTTGAACAGGATGCAGAGCATCAAGACCTATACCGGCTGCTGTTCCGGCACAAACTACAATCCTATAATCGTGATAGAATTTGTTTTGCCTTTGAGCAAGCAGATTAGCCATTGCAAAGCACGATGCCACATTAGGCAAGAACCATAATGTGTGCGAAAGCACATTGAGTAAACGTGTATCGCTGAATGGCATCGGTGGCCGCTTGTCTTGTCCGAGTTTCAAATCATCGACACTTGCAGGCAAGTAACCACCACGAATAAGGTCGAGCCATTTCTGTACCTCATTCTCATATTTGAAACGGGCATTCTCGCCTTTGCCCTCTGCTGCAAAGAACAGATTGAGGTCGAACTCGTCAAATTCGCCTTGTTTGGCAACCTCCTGTATCTCGTCAGGCATACGGTAGGTAAGCATAACCATTCGTGGCAAGGCAAGATACGGATTACCGCTCCCTTTCCACTCTGCTTTTGCTCGTTGTTCATCGCTGTAAGTCCAGTTGAAAATCTGCTCCTCTATAAACTCACCATTGTTTATGGCTCTGAACGGAGTGCCTGACAAGAAAAGATAATACTTTGTGGATATCGGCAACCACGATTCATTGATAGCGTTGTTTGCCTCATCTTTCTTATACTTCTCAGCATCAAAATCTACTGCACTTTCCTCGTCTTCTTTCTCAAATAGCTCTTTTGCTCGCTCTTTCCAGGCACCGAAGTGATATTCATCAAAAATCACTAAATCCCAATTGGTAGCGTGGATAAATTCGTTTTTGGTCTTGATACCGCCACTCTCGTTTGTGCCGAGCAAATCTTGGAACGAACCGAACACAACAATTGGTTTTGATTTGTCCGCTCTGTGGAACTCTTGGTCTATGTTCAGATTGTTGTTTCGAGCATCTTTGTTGGAGATATATTGCCAACCCTCAAAGTCGATATGTGAAACAAGGTCTTCACGCCAAGCGGATTCTACAGCAGGCTTGAAGGTAAGAATCAATATACGCGACAACTCCATTTTCTTTGCCAACTGATACGAAGCAAAGGTCTTTCCGAAACGCATTTTTGCGTTCCAAAGGAACTTGGGTATACGGTTAGGCTCTTCTTTCAGTGCTTGCTCAAAATAAGTTTTTGTCTGCTCCACTGCGCGGAACTGCTCAGGGCGCATGGTAAAGTTTTGCGTTCTGTTCTCTTCGTTTGCAACTCCTGTGCGTAGCGACAAGATGGCAGCCGTAACATCAGCAACCGAGCAGCGGAACCATTCATCAGTCTTGTCAAGCGGGTTTAGGCGTTTGCAGCCTTTGCGTTCAAGCAATCGATGCACATCCTTATCTGTAAAGCAAGAGCCATCGTTGCTCATGGCCGACTCCACCAATACAATCTCATATTGTACTTTGCTCGTGTGTAGTTGCTCATCTATGCGTTCTTTGGCAGTACGGTCGGTGTAACCTACTTTCAAGTAACCTTTATGAGAATCTACCCCAATCAAGCGATAGGCGTATATCGTTGGAGTAACGGTAGGTCGTTGAGGAAAATAATTGTGTTCCATAATATTACTCCATTGGTCTTATCATAGATTCAATAAATGCAATCTCATCATCTGTTAAGCCGTATTTAGCGTACAGTTTTTCATCAGTCCACTCTTCTGTAAAATCTTGAATAGGGACAAAGGAATAAACTCTTGCAGGTGCATCTTGGGTGTTCTTCTTCAATAATACCATAAATCGAAAAAATCGAGTCTTGATATATGAGAGCACATTTTCACTTCTCTTTTTATTGGCATAAGGTCCTATTACCATATAGGTTTCAGTACAACAAGTATTCGGTTCACCCAAGAAAGGTTTGTTTAATATCTGATGTGGAAAATCTTCGCCTGCACCATACGCACGAGTTATATATATCTTATATTCATCTACCCAAGAAATATTTTGAGTTATCTCGGCTCTATCTACATAACCCTCGGTTTTGTTTGCATACAGCTTTACAGCTCCAACAAATGGTTTTTCTTTTCCTTTTACAAAGGTTCTAAAGCCAAAAGGTTTTTGAGAACTAACCTGAGTATTCATAGTCGGCTCTTTGAATGCTTGAACTTTTCTTAATATAGAAATAGCGTCATTATATCTAATAAATGTATCACATCCCTTCTCAAGCAAAGGTCTCTGCATTGTTGATACTTCATTATTTCTCATGGTCTTAATTTCGCAATCCCCTTTACTATCTCTATCCCACAGAAAATAACATACACCACCTTTTATTTCCACGCCAGGGAAACATTCTGAAGAAATTGGGAAATCAACAATGGTGCGGATCCTTTCGTCATGTAGCATCTCATCTCTAAAGTCATCAAGACCTCGACCTCCTGCAAACCAACGAGAAGGTACAATCATCGTTAAATAACGAGGAGTTAGTTTTTTCGCCTGTTGAATAAATCTATGGTACAAGGGTATAGCTCCACCTCTTTGTCTATCTTCCGTATCTCCTCCATCACTCATTTGATACGGTGGGTTGCCTATAATCACATCGAATTTCATATTGAATACTTTCTTAACATCTAAATTATGGATAAACTGATAAGCGTGGGTTTCGAGTTCAGCACCACGATCGTACTCACTCTGCGAAGCACCGCAATAGATACATTTTCCATCTTTCCAAGTATGCTTGATGCGTTGGTAAATGATATTTCCTTGCGGTTTGTCTTCGGGAAACTGATATGCCGAGAACTCGCTACTTGGGAACTTGCTGCAATAAACACTGCGGCGAGATAGCAAACTTGTAAGTTCCGTTATGGCAATGCCAAACAACTGCTTTGAGAATATATGCTCAATGCGTTTTTCAAGGTCGGGAATCTGCTCCTCAAGTCCCTTAATCAACCGCTTGGCTATCTCACGCAGAAAAACTCCACTCTTGCAACAAGGGTCAAGAAATGTTGTGTCGGGGTTCTCGAACAACTCCTGTGGGAGCATATCAATAATCTTGTTAGCCAATTCGGGAGGAGTGAACACCTCATCATTGCTAAGATTGGCAATGCACGAAAGCACGTCGGGATTATAGACGCTTTTGAACAAACTATTCTCCATAATCCTGAACCTTTTTGTAGTGAGTAATATATCTTCTCAAGAATATGCCACCTTCCTCCTTTTGCTCCTCAGTGAGTGCGAAAAGATTACCTTCGCTATTGTCGTTGTAGAGAAGAAGATCGGACATCGTATAGTCGGAGCGTTGCATTTGCGTAGCACCAATTAGTGTCCACTCGGAAAAGACTATTGGAGCAGGGGTATCTTTGCCATTGGCATCGACGCACATCAGTGTTAAGGCATTTCCATTGATGATATTTCGGCTAATGATGAACTTGGCAGCTTCACGAGCCTCATCCGAGGTCTCGGATTTGCAATGGTCGGCATATTCCTCGTTCCAAATTTTATAAAGACGCTCACGACAAGCTATTACATTGTCGTTCATTATATCCACACCGTAGAGGCTACCAATAGCGACAATGGCTTGTTTTTCATAATCACGAGGACTCTTCTTATATTTCCTCCTAAGTTCTGCGAGTTTTCGTTTGAGAATGGCAGAGAGAAAATTCCCATCACCGCAAGCCGGTTCCAAGAAACGGGAGTCCGGCCGCAGACATTCATTCGCAACAAGGTCGCACATAGCGTTCACCTCACGCTCGGCAGTGAAGACCTCGCCACGTTCGGCTACACGCTCTTTAGATTTTATTTGACTCATATTCCATCTTCCTTTCTTCTCTATGTAAGAGATACTATAGAAGACGGAACTCACTGATTATTAGGTGGTATTTCGTTTTGTTTATCTGCTTTTGCTAAACAATCACGCACAATTATATGGCTGTCAGCCTTTTTATTGGCTCCAAAATGGTGTTAGTTGCTTTATTTTGCGTAATTTTGCAGTAAATTAAGTATCTCTTACATAGAGAGCAATCATTTTGCTAAACATCTTTACTTCTTACAAATCCTTTAATATCTGTGCATTTGCTCTATCGACTACGGCATTATCCAATGATGCCAAATAGATTTGTGTAGTCATTTCCGAGTCGTGTCCCATTCCTTCACTGATAACGGATATTGGGATATTCTTACTCTTAGCAATGCTTGCCCACGAATGACGGGCAACATACAGGGTTAAGGGTATGGATAACCCAACCATTTTCGCTATCTCTTTAAGCGACTTATTGGTACGATATAGTGCATTCTTGTATTGGTTTCTATCATATGGATATTTGAGAATGGGTAGCAAATATGGGCTGTAGTAATCTGTATCGTATTTATCTACAATCTCCTGCATACACTTTTCCCAACGGATAAAGAGTTGTTGCCCGGTCTTGCGTCTGCGGTATGATAGTATGCCATTGGAAAAGTCTTTCTTTTTGAGATATGCCATATCGATAAATGACATTCCACGAGTATAAAACGAAAACAAGAACATATCACGAGCAAACTCCAATGATGGTTGCAATGATAGGTCGAGGTTCTTAATCTGCTTGATTGCCTTTAATGGAATGGCTCGTTTAATGGTCTTGTCAATACCTGTATAAACGTGTTTGAAAGGGTTTCGATTAGTGGTCAAATCCATTTCAACTGCACGATTATAGACAGCTCGGAGTATTCGCATGTAGAACGAAGTGCTGTTCTTAGTCAATCCTCTATTATGCAAATGAGCTTCATACATCAGCATTAAATCAGAATCAATATCCGCTAATAACACATCCTCATTCTCTCGAAACTGCATAAAACTTTTGAGCGTACAACGATAGGTTTCCGAAGTACGCTGCTTACCCATCTGCTGCAATTGGGCTATAACACCCTGCATAAAGTTGAACAATGACTGCTCATTGGATTGCTTCTGAAAGGTTGAGATAATATCGTCAGCAGTGTACTTTACTCGCTTATTTTCTAATTGGTTGATGACCGATTGCAGTCGCTTAATATCCCAATCAACACGTTCTGCGATGGATTGAAGATAGTTCTTTCGGCTGCTATTTTCTATGTTTATCGTGCAATTAACTTCATCCCATTCGTGAATAAAGAGTCGGTAATCCGTCTTTAACTGACGGATTACACGATTCTGAATGATTTGATAATAGATTGTTCCCTCCTTGTTTTCGTTTATTGAGGGTCGAAACTTTACCTTGATACTTGCCATAGGCTCATGGTTTTGATTTCTTGTTTGGGTTATCCTTCGGCTGCTCTTGCTTGTCCTTGATTGACTTGGCTTTGTTCTCCTGCTCCTTTGCAGCTTGCTCTTTCAATCGTGCTTGCTCAGCAAGGACTGCTTGTTTGCGAACGGCCTCTTCATAGGTCTCCACATCCTTACGCATCTGCTCGATTGCTTCGTTGTTGCGGTTGAGTTCAAAGATGTTCTCCAAAGTCGCTATCTGCTCAGCCGAAGCATCGCCTTTCATCTTGATGTAGCGATATTTGAGGTCGTTATCGATGCGGTCTTGGTTAGGCTTCTCAGATATAATTATCCAAGTAAATAGCCCCATGATCAAAGCCGTTTCTATCACAATAGTCCAACAGACAAACGGGGTCTCAAAACCAATTCTATGGTGCTTGAAATTATGAACACCATCCTCAATTGTTGTTTTCAACTTCTGAACTAATGATTTAACCTCGTCAGATTTTTGCTCTTGATTCTGCTTTAACTCAGCCAGTGAGTTTAGGACTTCGCCTGAAGATTGCGATTTATTGATAATCGCTTTCACATCCCTAACACTCTCGCTAATGACACTGAAATTTGAATTGAGGGTCTTGGTCTGCTCTTCAAGTTTACGGTCAGTATGTCGGCAATTAAGCCCTGTGGCATTGACAACAAGTGCTTTAATCTCCTCTACTAATGTTTCATTAGCCTCGTTATCAACTACCGAATTACTATCACTTGGCTTAGACTTCTGCAATTCGATTATACCTGTTTCGATTCTTTCCAAGCATCCGTAGATGCCTTCCATAAACGACTCGTGGTCGTTGTGGTTAAAGTTTTTATTACTCATATCAATTTGTTTTAAGTGTGAAAAAATTGTTTGCTTAGAATCTTATTCCTCGATTCTTCTTTCGCTCCTTCTTTCTCTGCTTCTGCCAAGAAGGAACTTGCTCTTCCTCTACTGGAGCATCCTCTGGAGTGAATAAGCCCAATCCGTTGCTCTCAATAAGGCTATCTGTAATGCTATAATTTTGCTCTGCTTCTTGCCTTGTCGATTGCTGTTTAGGCTCAATCTCTGTCTGCTTTTTGGGCATATCCCAACTTAATTGCTTATCAAGTTTTGAATAGCTGAACTGTCTGCTCACATCGGAAGCCTTGAAAGTGTAGCCATCTTTGGTGAAACTCAATCCCTCATTCTTACCTGTTCTTCGGTTAATCTTGAAGGTCATTCCAATGCCTTGCTTTTGGAGTTGGTTGCCTAAGTTCCACCAAGTACGACTTTGTTTTAATGCAGCCTTGACAGCATTATGAATCTCATACTTCACCCGTTCAGGATCGTGGAGCTTCTTTACATTGGTCTTGCTCTTATCCTCTGCGTATGTCAATCCGTACTTGTCTTTTAGTTTCTTCGTGGTAATCTCATTTCTCTTAAAATCGTTTTGCGAGGAGATTACTTTACCATTGTAGTTTATACGATTATATACTAAATGACAATGCGGATTGTCGGTGTTATGATGCCTTACCAAGATGAATTGGGTATTCTTAATGCCCATCAAATTCATATACTCTAATGCGATTTTAGCCATAAACTCATCGGTTAATCGTGGTGCATCTTCTCTCTTAAAGCTGAGTGCAATGTGTCCTAACGGTTGCTTAATTTTCGGATTTAAGAGGCATTGACAGTTGAAACTATCAATCATTTCTCTGTTGCTTCCGAGCAACACTCCGTCCGATTCAATGATTTTGGCATCATCCTTTCCCATCACATAGCGTATGCATCCACCAAAGGATTTTCCCTTCTTGATTTTACCTATCATCCGCCCCTCGTTTCTTCGGCTTTGTAGTCGCTTAATACCTCCTTTAACTTGGCAAGCAGTTCCATCACTACGTTCTTTGTTCGATAGAATCCCGTCTGATGCGACAGCTTTGTTAGCTGATTGAGGTTGTTTGCCATACCTATGAGGTTGCGGATTACGGCTGCATCCTCAGCCGAATGTTTGGCTACTATGCGTGCTTCAAAAGCAGCATCTCGAATGTACTCGGCAAGTGTGCGATTGGCGTTCTTGCTACGGTGGCGTAGTTTCTCATAGTCGGGCTTTGAGAACTTCACTGTTACCGATTTTGTGAGGCGTTTCAGGGTGCTTACCTGTGGTCGGCCTCTGGGCTTGGGTTTCGTTATTTTCTTGTTATTGATCATTGCGATTTTTTACTTGGTTATTGATTTTCAATTGGGCTTTTCACAATCTGCGACCATCGGGAGCAGATTGCCTCCACCTTGAGGGTGGAGCGAGGTTTTCGGGTGCAATGGCGGCTTGTCAGACATTTTTCGGCATCCCGAAAGATAACCTCGCTACACCCCAAGACTGAGGTCTTGCTGCTTCCGCCGTCATTGGTGGTTTTCGATGGCTGAGAGTGCCTTTTTCAGTCGCTGATAATGGTACCGTGAGCGGTATATCGGTTGCTTCCGTTATTCCGTGCTTCCGACCTCTCGCACTCTCGGGTTCTCGCTTTATCGCAGGCTGGACAGCCAGCCTGCCTGCCGACATGCTGTATGGTCGGCATTACGGCATGCAGCCTTACATCACAATTTTCTCCACTGTTCGAAGTCGGCATCGTAAGTATCAAGATGCTGACGGGCGATGTTCTCAAGCAAGCCCGAAACACTCATCTTACGCCCTCCGAGTTTGCGGACATAATCTTCAAGTCTATCCCTTACCTCGCAACTGACGAATACAGGCTTGCGGTCAATAATAGTAGGGACTTTCAGATAGGCATTGCGGTACTCCTCCAATGAGAGTTTACGTTGCTTACTGCTTACTCTGCGTTGGATGGTGGGTGGCTCTTCAGTAATGGTTGAAACTTCCATAATGGATTGTGGCTCGGCTACAGCCTCCTCATCGATTACAGAGTCTGCAATACCATTCTTTGGCGTGAAATCCTGCAATGCCATTTCAACACTCTTTTTAACTTCGGCATCTCTCGCTGCCGAGGGCGATACGCTTGGACTAAACATTTCAGCCGAAGCGTTTTTTTCAATTGATTCAGTCTTTTTCATATCTACATTTTTTTGATTATCACTCAGGTCTCAGTGCGCACATTGACCAATTGTCGTGAGCAAAGTAAGTGTGTATAATTCGGCAGGTCAAGCAATTGGATTTGGTTAGGCAATTAAGTCTTATTCTGCATTTTAGGCTGCTAAACGAATGGTGCAGACTGCTCAAAATTTCCGCTATGGGAGTGAAGGGTGATTGAGGACTGAATCCTAAAATTAGAGAATTAAGGGCTTAATTTTGATAGCGTATAGACGGACTGCCGAAACATCGGGAGTTGGTCTATCTGCAATTCTATTATGGCTGATTAGTGGCTGTCCATTTCGGCTATTCAGGGCAAAAGTTTGGCAGACGGATGAGCATCGGTCTGACAAACGACAATGCAGCAGACAAGATCCGAAACGTGCAGTCGCTTTAATTGGAAACTAAGTGTATAGGTGTGATAACTATACTTGATTTGTGAGTAAAACTATAAGTATAGGCTGTTAAAGTGCCACGAACTACGCCAGATACTGCAACAAGTCCGATGAACCATTGAGGTATGACAACTTATCTATTACTTCGCACCAACAAAACGAAATGACAGCGAAAAGAAAAATGATTGTAACGATGAATATGATTGAATTTAGAGGGGCGATTTATCGCACCGAATATGCAATGATATGTCAACCTATGACACGTATAGACACACCCATTGCAGTGTGATTTTTACTGCTTTTATTTGCAGTGTGAACAACGAAAAATATGTGTAACTATAAATATTGACAACAATGAACATCATCAGTTTTGAAGAGAGAACCTTTGAGGGAATTGCTGCCAAGTTTGAGTACTTCGTGCAGCGAATGGATAACCTTTGTCGCCGACACGGTGAGAAGAAAATTGACGAATGGATGGATAACCACGATGTATGCCGAAAGCTGCGTATCAGTCCGAGGACATTGCAAACGCTTCGTGATAACGGAACGCTTGCATTCAGCAAGATTGGAAACAAGACCTACTATCATCCCGAAGATGTTGAACGCATTATCAAAATTGTGGAGGATAGACGCAAGGAAGCCAAATGGCGAGGTAGAACCATTTAACCTACTGTAGTGAGTAAAATAACTATGATAAATATTAAAAGCGTATGAACAATGAGATTAGAGAAAAAGACCACGAGTGGGTAAAGATGTTTCACTCAAGCATCGACAGACTATTAGTGTCGATTGAGAAGTTATTTGAGAGCCGACAACCAGGTGCGTTCAACGATGAACTGCTTACCGATAAGGAGGTTGCACACATCTTGAAAGTGAGCCGAAGGACTTTACAGGATTACCGCAACAACGGCATCTTGTCCTACATTCAGGTGGGCGGTAAAATCCTCTACCGCACCTCCGATGTGCAACGAACCATTATGAGTGGATTCAAGGAGGCGTATAGGCTACGGGATAGTGGATAATTGCCAAAAAAGAATAGAGGTTGTGTCATAAATAAAAACACAACCTCTAACTATGTGGGCAGGAAAGGAATCGAACCTTTTATGCGGATCTATTGACTTCGGTCTTTGCCAATTTCAGTACATTTATTTAGTTTGAGCCCTGCCCAGTCCGCATATTGCCCACCTTACTAAAAATTTACCTAATGTCATCATAGTATTCAGAGATTTATTGAGATTATACAAGCTAATCCATCCAAGTACCCACTGGTAAAAGGTAGGCAGAGGACATCCGAATAAATGAACTGAAACCAAACAAATTCCTACGTTCAATCTGTTTGTTAGTATGTCAAGGCGAATTTCAATCCGACTGCCTCCGAAATCATAATGAATGTAGATAGCTGCATATCGGTTTCTCCTTTTTCAAGCATAGCCACATACTCACGCTTCTTGCCAATCTTATCTGCAAGCTGCTGTTGGGTAATTCCTGCTGATTTGCGGGCGTTCTTCAACACCTCGGCATAGTACCAGGCACGAGACTTCGCATCGAACTCATCACGCGAAGCAGTACCTTTCGCTCCGTACTCATCGACAAACATATCCTCGGTGGTAGGAAGATGTTTGAGCTTGTTAATGTCAATCTTTGGTCTCATTGCTGTAAACTGTTTAAAATTTGTTCTGCTTTTTGTATCTCTTTCTTATAGTCCTTTGTGGACTTCTTCATAAAACCATTCAAAAGAAGTATCTGCTCGGCTTCAATGAAATTCTCGTGGTCGATGGTAAAAAGAATGACTCTATACTCATTACCTACCGAAATACGCAACTCATAGAAATCTGTATCTACAAGTTTCTTTACCAACTTGGTATTTACGACCTTTACATCTGCTAAAATGTTCATCGCATATTTGACCTTGTTCTGAACATTTGCAGGCAGCGAGTTGTAAAACTCATCGAATTCTGTACTTCTTATCATAGTTCTCATGTTGCAAATGTAATACATTTATTACATTTTACAAAGCAAATGCCAAAAAAGTTTGCGGAAGAGAGGAAAATCAGCGATGCGAAGCCAATTATTTTTCTGGAGGGAGTGCAGTTTACCGTCTGCCCATTATAATGATTCCTAAAAAATATCCCTCCAAAGATAGAAACGGAAACAGCGTACGTTTAGGCTATCAAGTTATAGACCTATCTGCACGCTGTTCTTTTTGTGGTTTATTACTTTTCCGTCAGTCGTTTGTTTCCGTTGCCGATAGCGTCCATTGTACAGACGTGAAAGGGGAAAGGTTTTCGGGCTGAATACTCTCCGTAGGAGGAAGATTCAGCCCGAAACGGCTTGCCGCTTGACCTTTTCACTTTCAGAAGAGTCTGTACTAACTTAATGGACAGCAACGGAAATAAGCGACTGACGGGTATTAAATTAAAATTTCAAACTCCAACCATAACACCATTGATTTAACGTCTCAATGGATGCCATATTATTAAAATAATCCAAATCAGGCAATCGTAGAACTTTAACTTGACTTTTTGAGTCTATTTTTTCCAATTCTTTCACGGCCATCAAATATGGCACATTTGGCGTAGGGATTAAGACGCATACACGATATAAAAGTTTAAGTCTAAGAGTATAAATCACAAAAAAACCACGATAACGATTATCTTGTGTTAAATATATTCCATCTGGAATCGGAATGTTCTGCATTGTCCATAACCTATCTGGAACATGAAAGACATCTGGCTCTAATATTTGCTTTCTTAAAGAGTCATAATATTTGTCAAGTAAAAAAGTATAACCTGTTTTTGCAAAAAGTAGAAGATATGCATTCTTTAGTAAAGCTGCACTAATTCTGCGTTCGTTTCTTTTCAACGGCACATCTTCCACATTGACGACCTCATTAGGTAGTAATATATTATTGTGAAAATCAATCCAAGTATCAGGTTTATTTCTCTTTGTATCTACCAATAATTTAATCGTTCTATCCTCATCTATTTGAAGATTGGCATTTAATAATTGACCATCCTTTTCAATACGAATTTTTCTTTCTGAACATGGTAAGAAAAGGCGGTGTTCTCTAGTTGTAATCGCATTTAACAAATGAATGTCGATATCTGAGCCACAACGACTATTACATTTTCTGCATGTAAGAGCAATTCTGTTACCACCTAATGACTTTTGAGGGACATCTTCCTCTGTTAAGACATTCTTAACATCTTGCTCACTATACTCATTTAAACATATTGGACATAAATAATCTCCGTTACAATTATTCTTTTTTACATATTGAAGATTACTATGCATTCTAATATAATATTCTTTTTTATCCATACTCATTTTTTTGCAAAGGTACATTAATACAACTAATTAAGGACAATGCTTTCACTTTTTATTATACCATAATCTCCGTACTATCAATCTATCCATATCCTCCGAAATCTTATCATCGGTTACTTTGGCATATCCTTGTGTAGTGCGGATATTGGTATGTCCCATCATCTTTGCAATACTTTCCATAGGAACACCAGCTGATACAAGCAAGGTTCCGAATGTATGCCTCGATTGATGGTAGGACAGGTTATGTTTGAATTGGTGTGCAAATCCCAATTCGTGTATCTCGAACCAAATCATATCTCTACAAGGCAATGGAAATATCGGCTTGCTGTCATCTGTGGTATTGTACAGCGAAATAATTTGTTCGGCAATCGGGTGCAGTGGAATAAAAGCCTCTACATCCGTTTTCTTACGGTATGTTCTAATGTACTTTCGACCATCAGCAGTTGTTCCTATATGATGAGGATATAATCGTTGTACATCTACATACGCCAAGCCACAAAAACAAGAAAAAACAAATGTCCGTCTTGCCAATTCTTGCAATGGATCGAGTTTTGGATGGTTCATAATATCCTGCAATTGACCTTTGCTTATGTACATCAATTTCTTTGGTGGCTTTTTCTCATACTGGACATCTTCTATTGGATTGAAACGCAAGATGCCATTATCCACAGCCAAATAGACCAATCGTTTTAGCCAACACAAACAATGGTTCCTATATGATGGCTTATGCGGGTAGTTCATCTTCATATAGAGTACGAAGTTATTGCCAAACTCCTCTGTAATGTCGGTAAATAGCATATCCTCATTGCCCAACGAATTAATATACTCACGCAAATAGTGTTGGTACATCTTTGACCCACGATAAGAGGATGTGGAGTCAATCTGTACAGAACGGATTTTAAGATGTTCCCTCTCTATCTCTCCTGCTTGCAATATGTATTTTGGAATATCAAAAACACCCGTAATGGCATTCTTTAGCAATTCGGCAGTAATGACACCGTTCACCTTTAATAGGCTGTTATAAGTATCATCAATGCGATTCTTATATTCGTTAAGCATGCCATTTGTTCTGTTATTCTTTGTTTCTCCTTTCTTACCGTTCCAGTCATCAGGAGTGCAATAAAGCCCTGTCGCCAACACAGTAGCCTTGCCATCAATGGTTACTCGACACATAATGGCGGTTGTACCATCAGCCTTAATTTTGCTGCGGTTAATGTAGTATAGTTGTTTATATGTACTTCTCATAATTCAAACTGTTTGTGGGTTATAAAACTAATGTCATATCACTTGTTGCCTTGATGAATATATCCATATCATCGAACAACTTCTTGGGTGTTACCTTTGCATATAATTGGGTCGTAGTGAGGTTTGTATGCCCAAGCATTTTGCTGATTGTTTCAATGGGAACACCTGCTTCAAGCGTAATCAAACTTCCGAAGGTATGACGCCCCATGTGATAGACCAAATCAGTCTTAATTCCTGCCAAGTCTCGAAGTCCTTTCATATGTCTTCGCAGATTAGGGTGGTGTATCATCGGGAATAACTCCTTACGCTCATTACTGCGATATTTCTCTATCAGAGCAATTGCTTCAGGCAATAATTTCACTCTACCCAAATGCTCATTCTTCTTACGCAGATATTTCAGCCATAATGCACCATTGTCATCGGTATAGATGTTATCGTCTGTTATTGAAACTGCATCGGCATAGGGAACGCCTGTATAGCAAGCAAAAAGAAATAAATCCCTTGCAATATTATGCGTTACTCTTGATGCCGGAATTTCCAAATCTCGAATTTTCTCAAAGTCCTCTCGGCTCAATGCACGTGGCGCTTTCCTATTCTCTTTTGGCAGTTTGAAATTTACGAAATAGCGTTTCTCCGAGTGACCTTCTTTGAAAGCCATTCGGCAAATCTTTTTGAGTATGGCCAGATAATGCCTTGCCGTATCAACTGCAAGACCTTTATCCTTCAAGACATACTCTTGAAACTCATATGCCATATGCTCGTTCAATTGCCCGAAAGCCAAATCTTCAACCTTGAAACGCTTTTTTATAAACTCGCCAAGATATCTGCGAGTATAGATATAGGTTGACATCGATGATTTGGCAACATCAACACCAATTCTCGATTGCATATCCTCAATATGAATATCCAATCGTCTGAGGAGTGTCATTTGAGTTTCAACACTGCCTTGAAAACTCTCTTTGACAGCTGTTGCATCGAAATCAATCTTGCGTTCCAAAAGAGAATCAAATGCCGAACTAATGGCAAGTAGCAACTTGTCAATCTTGGCATTGATTTCAACAGCCTCCTTGCTCTTGCCGTTGAGTCGGCTTTCGCGAGGATTCCATAATTCGGGAGTACACGACAGCTTGCTGCTGAACTGCGCCATCGTTCGGTTTACGGTAATTCGTCCCATGATGGGAGCCTTACCAGACTTGTCTAATCCGCTCCTTTTGAGGTAGAGTAGCACCTTGAATTTTTCTACTTTCATACGCTTATATTTTTGGTTGCTAAGTTAGCCCATATATAAGCGTTCTTTGCTATGCAAAATGATGACAATCAACGCAATGTGATGCTGTCGTAGATTATTTCGTTACCTATCGGCTTTCGGTAACAGCCAAGCTAACGATTTGGTAACTGAACACCTGCTCAAAACCGTTATTTCTTGCGTTGTATGCACTATGCGAGAAAATCGCTTTTTGCTGTTTCTCAACCATTTACGTTTGCCTTATTCAATTCCGAAATCGTTTGCTTTACTACTTGCTTTCCATACCTCCCGGCATACCTACGGCACGATGCTGATAACTGCCGGTGTTGACCTTTATACCGCCAGCAAGATGATGGGACACGCCGATGTCCGCCCTACGCAGGAGTATGCGAAAATCGCAGACAAGAAAAAGGAAGAAGCGATTTCGCTCATTGATAATGTATTTTGATGGATAAATCGATATTGTTATGACAGCGAATAGGAAATCCGGCAGACTGAAAGAGCCGGTACGGGTCAGAACAAAGAAACTCGCCGACGGCTCGGAGTCGTACTACCTTGACATCTATGTAGACGGCAAACGGAGTTATGAGTTCCTGAAGATGTACCACCTTCCGGAAGTCAACGTGAGGGTCAGGGAGCAGAACCGCGCCACCCGTGCGGCGGTCGAAACCATAAAGTCGCAACGTATTATCGACATCACCAACTCCAAAGCCGGCATCAAGACCAAATCGGCATGGGCAAAACTGGCGCTGGCAGACTGGATGGAGAGATTCTATGCCTTACAGGAACGCAAAGGCATCAGGAAGATCGAGAAGTTGCGAAGTGTAATCAAGATGGTCAACCAATACGGCAGGGACACCAAAATGGGCGACATCGACAAAAAGTGGGCACTCGGTTTTATCGACTGGATTCAGCACACCTACAAAGGCAGAACGGGCAGACCCGTATCGCAGGGTACGGTCGTGTCCTATATATCCCAGTTGTCCATCGCCCTGAATGCCGCAGTCCGTGCCGAGTGTTTGGGCGAAAATCCGTTTATGCGGCTCTCGGCTGCCGAACGGGTGAAGAAACCCGAATCGAAACGGCAGTTCCTCACCATCGAAGAGATGAAGACGCTTATTGCCACCGGTTGCCGCAGCGAAATCGTCAAGCAGGCTTATCTGTTCTCGTGCTATTCAGCCCTGCGTTTGAGCGATATCGAGAACCTGCGTTGGAAAGACCTCGTATGCAACGACGGCAGATACATGATTGCCACCGTACAGCAGAAGACATCGACGCCCATTTATACGCCGCTGTCCAGGAATGCAATCAGGTGGCTGCCGGAACGCAAAACTGATAATGACAACGCACTTATATTTGCCACACTGCCCTCACGTCCGACCACCAACAAAATACTCGGACAATGGGTGAAAAAGGCAGGTATTGACAAGAAAATCACCTATCATACGAGCCGGCATACTTTCGGACCGATGATGATGACGGTCGGGGCAGACCTTTATACGACCTGCAAGCTGATGGGACACGCCGACGTGCGTACCACGCAAATCTACGCAAAGATTGTCGACAGCAAGAAAATCGAGGCCGTCGATATGGTCGACAAACTATTCGAACAGAAAGAGATTTAAGAGGATGAAACCAGAATGCCTATTTATCTTAAACCCGTAGTTACTAATACATTGCCTCATGTATCTTTTCCGTGAAAGAATATACTATACCTAAACATTTGTAATTGCAAAAGTCAACCTAAAATAGTTGTTATCGCAGAATCAACTTAAAATACTTGTATTCATAAAATCAATCTAAAAAGATTGTCTATTGAAATCTTTTTTAATACCTTTGTCAAAAAGAAACTTGTAAAGATATGATAATAAAAGGTGTGATAACAGGAGATGTTATTGGATCTTCACAAATTAAGTTAGAGGATCGTACTCAACTGCTCAATTGTTTTTATGAAATGAAAGATGAGCTTCAATCAATATCTCCATTCGAGATGGAACTCTTTCGTGGTGATAGTTTCCAACTGCTTGTCGACAAACCTGAAATGACAACAAAACTTGCCATATTGCTACGGGCAGGACTGATACAATACACCCCCTCTAAAAAAGAAGTAATATGGGATGCCAAAGTCTCAATAGGTATAGGGGCGGTTGATTTTATTTCGGATGAAATAATTACATCAGACGGTGAAGCTTTTCAGTATTCCGGGCGCCAGTTTGACAAAATGGGGAAACAACGGTTGGTGGTAACGACGCCCTGGTCGGAGGTCAACGAAGAATTGGCGGTTTCCACTCCTTTCGCAGACGATATTATAACAAGATGGTCTATCAAGCAAGCTGAAATAACATATATGTCGTTAATTAGAAATCAATCCCAAAAAGAGTTGGCTGAATCTATCGGAACAACTGCACAAAATGTTAGCAAGATTCTTACTTCCGCCAAAGAGGGTTTGATGAGAAACTATATTGAACGCAGTATAAAGATTATAGCTGCCCACTTAAAATAAAGGATTATGAATGTAATTTTGTTACTTCGCCTACTATCGGCTCATATTCTTGCCGATTTCTTCCTGCAAAATGACAAGCTATGTAATGCGAAGAGTGAAAAAGGAGTCAATGGCATTAAATCCCAATTGCTCCACTCGTTTATACATGCCGTTTGTGCATACATACTGCTGGGCGATTGGTGTGGCTGGATTATTCCGTTGGTTATCTTTGTCAGTCACCTTATTGTGGATATTGTCAAGGTACAAACAGGCGCAAATGGAACAAAAGGCCTTATATGCGACCAAGTCGTACATATAGTTATCATCTTCATTTTGTGGCGGATGATTTATGCAGATTGCGCAGAATTCACCTCGTGGTTTACCAATATTGCGACATCAAAATTTCTTTGGGCTTTGCTTATAGCTTATATGCTTGTTCTAAAACCGGCATCCGTGCTGATTTGGAAATTTATGAAAGGTTGGATTCCGTCAAATGATATGCAGGCACAGGGATTACCTCATGCTGGCGAATGGATTGGGTACATAGAACGAGTCCTTATTCTAACATTCGTTATTACTGGAAATGTTGAAGCTGTCGGATTCTTGCTTGCTGCAAAATCGGTATTCCGATTCGGAGACCTCAATAAAGCCAAAGAGATAAAGACAACCGAGTATGTACTGCTTGGAACACTCGTTAGCTTTACGATTGCATTGTTTGTCGCTTTCATACTAACTTCGATTATTCATTAACCATCTAACAATTATGAGTAGTATTAGCGACATAATCACCCGTTTGCAGTCGGTGAACAGTATTTTGTCGTCGTGCACTGACAGCGGATTGTCATTTGACGATACACTGACACTATCTGCATTTTATCGTGATTGCAGCGACACAAACAGCATCATCGCGGCGGCGGAGAAAGAGGTTGCCAAAGATGCCGACCGTCTTTTGTCCGATACCGTTTCCCTGCTGTCAGAGATTGAAAAGTTTTCGGCAGTGGGTGTTGCCGGCATTCAGCCGGTGAACTTCGAAAACATTTTCGAGCAGCACGTCAAGCCTTTTGAGGAGCGTTACGAATCCGTCAAGGCAATCTCGACAAAGTTGTGGCAGGAGTATTCTGCGATAAGCAACCGGCTCGATTTTCTGCCGTTGGATACCGATGAGTACAAGACATTGAATGCCGAATGCGATGCGAAGAAATCTGCGTATGACACAGCCCGTGAGCAGACAAACCGGTTATACGACGATTGGCAACAGGAGCGCGACCGGTATTTCTGCGTATATTGTTTCAAGCCGATGTTCCTTGATGTGCTGGTGGAACGCTTGAAAGGAATTGCGGAAAGCATCATTACCGACATCAGCCGGATGCGGGAGGACAAGCCATGAACGGAGCCGACCTGCTGCAAGAGACATCCGTATGGATGGACACCGTGGATCTCGCCCTGTGCCTGTTCATCTACGAGGTATGTAACGACCGCCAGTTCGAGTCTATGCCGGGCAGCGACTTTGTCAATTTCCTTAATCTGAAGCCCACGCAACAACCCGTTGCAGTCTGTCCGCGCGAGAATCTGCGCATCTGCTATATGGTCTATTCCGTTGCCCAAACAATCAAACCCCATGAGCGCGGCAAACGCTGGGCAGAGGAGTTTTTGCGTGTCTGCGGAATCTCTCAAACCTATTACGAAAAACACCGCACCGACATCTGTTCTGCTGTAGCTACCGACGAGAACAAAAGATTCCGCAAAGCAATCGACACGGCCATCGAAAAAGCCCGTCGGCTGCCCCTTCTCCCGTAGCGTCCCGACATTTCCCCATAGAGGCAATACATACAGCTTTCTGTACATGCGCCATATTGTTGTAATTCAACAGTATGGCGTAATTTCTTTTTGTGTATTTTCCCCACAGCCGCCCCATATCTCCCCATCGGGGCAACCATAACTTTGCATCGGAACCGAAAGCCCACCAAAGGCCGGCAACAGGTGGCAGCGGATTCCGCAACGGAACAAGAAAAAAGATTAAATAAACAAAGTTATGGACAAGCAACAAATTTCAACAAGCGAGCGCGTTCTGCTGACAACGACAGAGGCCGCGCAGTATCTCGGCGTGAAGCCGAGCTATCTCTACAAGATGATGATGCGGCGGGCGATTCCTTATTACAAGCCGGGAGGCAAGCTCTGTTTCTTCTCGCGCGAAGACCTCGACGCCTGGCTGACAAGTATTCGAATTAAGTCGCAGAGCGAAATCGAGAGCGAGACGGCACACTATATCGTCAGCCGAGAAATCAACAAGTAACCCTATTCACAAACCATTAAAATGTAAATCGTATGACTAACGAGATGAATAATGTAGCGGGAGTAGACCAGGAGTTCCCCGCAAAGGAGACGAAGCGCAAAGAGACAAGAACAGTAATCAGCGCAAAAGCGCAGACGATATTGAACTTTCTGCGGAACTGCAAACCCTACGAGGCAGATTCTATCCGTGTGATGGTCGGCTATGCACTCGGCAAGGGCGATGTCGAGCGTATTGACGCAACCGATATACTCTCTGTAAACCGATTCCTTAATCACGGGTTGACAAAGGATGAAGCGACCTCTGCCGACCGCATTGTGCAGCATCGTCAGACCTCTGTGCAGAAGCTGCTCGAATCCGTGAAAGAGTTTGTCAATATCGACCAGTTCTTCCGTGTGAGCGTTGCGCTGATGAAGATTTCATCGGACAGCAATGCCGTCGAGAGCGTGCGTCAGCAT
>CANQBA010000056.1 GCA_947589545.1 uncultured Oscillospiraceae bacterium
CCGTATATAGGCCGAAGGTGTAAGCACAGTAATGTGTTCAGCTGATCGGTACTAATAACCCGAGGGCTTGACCTTAAGAGAATGGCAAGCTCCGCTTCGCCTCTTCTACTTCCATTTGTTCAGTTCTCAGGGCGCAAGCCCAAGGCTCGATGAGCCGATGGCCCGATGGTCAAGTGGTCAAGACGGGGGCCTCTCACGCCCCAATCGGGAGTTCGACTCTCCCTCGGGTCACCATATGCACCTTTAGCTCAGTTGGTAGAGCACCTGACTCTTAATCAGGGTGTCCAGGGTTCGAGTCCCTGAAGGTGTACCAATAGTTGGTGTTGATTGCGGTGAGGGTCCACCTGTTCCCATTCCGAACACAGAAGTTAAGCTCACTTGCGCCGACAATACTTGGCTGGTGACGGCCCGGAAAGATAGGAAGACGCCAACACAAAAAAGACAAGCCATCCGGCTTGTCTTTTTTGTGACTGTCGAAAATGCCCTGACGGACTTTTTCCGACAAGGGGTACGCGCGCTGAATTTGAGTTTTAAACTGAAAAAGGAGCGCCCAACGGCGCTCCTTTTATTGGAATCTTGAAGGTTTCTTATCTAAAAATGGCGGGGAATCACTTGCAGAGCTCGGCGGTGTCCATGGCGATCATGAGCTCCTCGTTGGTGGGGATGACGAACACCTTGACCTTGGAGTCGGCGGCGGAGATTTCCTCCTTGCCACGGGTGGCGTTGCAGTGGGGGCAGATCTTTACGCCCATGTACTCAAGGCCGGAGGCGATGCGCAGGCGCATATCGGCGTCGTTCTCGCCCACGCCGGCGGTGAAGACGATGGCGTCCACTCCGCCCATGGCGGCGGCATAGGCGCCGATGTACTTCTTCACCTCGTAGGCGAACTTATCCAGCGCCAGGGCGGCGCGCTCATTGCCCTCTTTGGCGGCGGCGGAGAGGTCGCGGAAGTCGGAGCTGACGCCGGAGATGCCCAGAACGCCGGACTTCTTGTTGAGGACGTTCAGCATCTCCTTGATGTCCCAGCCGTAGCGGCCCATGAGATACTCCATGATGGTGGGGTCGATGTCGCCGGAGCGGGTGCCCATGGGGAACCCGGCGAGAGGCCCCAGACCCATGGAGGTGTCCACCACCTTGCCGTCCACGATGGCGGCCAGGGAGGAGCCGTTGCCCAGGTGGCAGGAGATGATCTTCGTGCCCTCGGGGCTCTCCTTGCCCAGGGCACGGACGGCCTGAGCGGCGATATACTTATGGCTGGTGCCGTGGAAGCCGTAACGGCGCACGCCGTCCTTCTCGTAGTACTCATAGGGCAGGGCGTAGATATACGCCTTGGGGGGCATGGTCTGGTGGAAGGCGGTGTCGAAGACGGCCACCTGCTTTTTGCCGGGCATGGCCTCCATGCAGGCGCGGATCCCCATGAGGTTGGCGGGGTTGTGGAGGGGGCCGAAGGGGATGCACCGCTCGATGGCGGCGATGACCTGGTCGTCGATGACGCAGCTGGCGGCGAATTCCGCGCCGCCGTGCACCACCCGGTGACCCACGGCGTCGATTTCGTCGGTGGATTTGATGACGCCGCACACGGGATCCACCAGAGCGTCCATGACGGCCTTGATGGCCTCGTTGTGGGTGGGCATGGGGATGTCGTTCTTCACATCGTCCCGGCCCGGAACCTTGTGGGTGAGGCGGCCGTCGATGCCGATGCGCTCACAGAGGCCCTTGGCGAAAACTTCGCCGGAGTCGGAGTCCATGAGCTGATACTTCAGGGATGAGGAGCCCGCGTTGATAACTAAAATTTTCATTTGTCTTACTCCCTTGTAAAATTATTGGCGAGGGGTTATACTAAGTCTATTTTAATACATCTTTCCGATTTAGACAACACTTTTTTGATACTGAGGGAAATTTTATGAAAATTACCGGCGTCATCTGCGAATATAACCCCTTCCACTCCGGCCACGCCCTCCAGCTTAAGAAGGCCAGGGAGCTTACGGGGGAGGACTGCGCCCTGGTGTGCGTCATGGGGGGAAATTTTGTCCAGCGGGGGGAGCCGGCGCTTATTTCCAAGCATGTCCGTGCCGAGATGGCGGCCGGCGGCGGCGCGGATCTGGTGCTGGAGCTGCCCCTGCCCTGGGCCGTGGCCTCCGCCAGGCGGTTTGCGGAGGGGGGCGTGGCGCTCCTGGAGGGGATCGGCGCGGATTTTATCTCCTTTGGCGCGGAGTGCCCGGACGCCCGGCGTCTGACGGGCCTGGCCCACGTCCTGGTGGACGGCTCCTGCGACGCCCTCATCCGCGCGGGCCTCGCCACGGGGATCTCCTATGCCGCGGCCCGGGAGCGGGCGGTGGAGAAGCTGGCCTTTGCTGACGCCCCGCTGCTGCGGGAGCCCAACAACATCCTGGCGGTGGAGTATCTGACGGCTGTGGAGCGGCGGGGGTCGGGGATGAGGCCCCTGCCGGTGGAGCGGGCCTTTGCCGGACACGACGGCGGGCCCCGGGGGGACTGGGCCGGGGCCTCCCACATCCGGGCCGCGGCGGCCTCGGGCGGGGAGTACGCCCGCTTCATGCCGCCACAGGCGGCGGCGCTTTTACGGCGGGAGCTGGAGGCGGGGCGGACGCCGGATCCGGAGCGCCTGGACGCCATGATCATGCTGACGCTGCGCACCATGACGCCGGAGGCGTACAGCCGCCTGCCGGACGCGGGGGAGGGGCTGGGAACGCGGCTGGCCCGCTTCGCCGCCGTGGAGAACACGGTAAAGGCGGTGCTGGATGGCGTCAAGACCAAGCGCTACGCCTACGTGCGCCTGCGGCGGATGGTGCTGGCGGCGCTTTTGGGGATCACGGCGGAGACGCAGAGCGGCGAGCCGCCCTATCTGCGGGTGCTGGCGCTGGGGGAGCGGGGCCGGGAGGCCCTGCGGGAGATCAAGACCCGCGCCCGTCTGCCTCTGGTGACGAAGCCCGCCGCCGTCAGGCTCCTGCCGGAGCGCGCCAGAGAGATCTTCGCCCTGGAGGCGCGGGCGGGGGATATTTATGCTTTGACCTTTAAAAATCCCGAGGAGCGCCGGGGCGGTACGGAGTGGACCACAAGCCCGGCGGTGCTCTGACGCGTTTTAAAATTTCGACAGTCCGGTCAGGGGCCGATCAGCTCCGCGCCGGGGTAGTAGGATGCCAGGATATCCTGAAAGCTGTCGCCCCGCAGGGCCATGGTCTGGGCGCCGTACTGGCTCATGCCCACGCCGTGGCCGTAGCCGGTGGAGGTGACGGTCACCGCCTTGTCGCTGACGTCGAAGGTGACGGCGGTACTGCGCAGGCCGAAAAGGGAGCGGATCTCGCGGCCCGTCAGGGTGACGCCGCCCACGGTCACGTGATCGAGACGGCCCGAGGGGGTCGGAACGGGATCGGCGATCCAGGACGCGGGGGAGTCGGAAAACGACGCCTCCGGGTGGGCGGCGGCGACGGTCTCACGGAATTCCTGGGGCGTGAAGGCGACGGAAACGACGTAATTGGGCACGGTGTCGGCTGTCTCCGGGCTTTCGACGCTGACGAGATAGGGGAGGGAGCTCTGCCAGACCTCCGAGGCGTCCTCCGTCCGTCCGGCGGAGGAGGAGTGGAACACCGCCAGGATCGGCTCGCCGCCGAAGCTGAGGATCATGCCGTCGGTGTCCTCCACGGCGGCGGCAATGCGGGCGGCGTTGTCCGCGAAATCATCCCCCCACTTCTCCCGCAGCTGATCCTCACTCCGCCAGGCGGCGCAGCAGCCGGAATCGGCGCAGATATCCGCCTCCGGGTGGGCCGAGGAGGGGTGCACCAGCTTGCGGGCCAGGTATGTCCTGAGAGCCACGGCCTGGGCCTTCAGGGCCTCCGGCGCGAAGGAGGCGGGCATCTCCGCCGCCACGGCGCCTGTGAGATAGTCGCGGACGGAGATCCGCCGCGTCTCCCCGTTCACCAGGAGCGTGATCTGGGCCTGGGTATCCCGGACGGTCTGGGGCTCCGCCGGCGGGACGTAGAAGAGGGAGTCCGCGCCGTCCCCGGCGGGGGCGTCGGGGGCGGATGGGCCGCTGTTTAGCGGTTCCGCCCTGTCCCAGCACGCCGCGATGGGGAAAATCAGGGCAAAAAGCACCAGAATCACGGAAATGATGGTAATAACTTTCATTGCGCACCTCCATTTGGCTTGACTTGTCATGTGTGGCTGATGTAAAATAATAGCGGAGGACGGTGCTTGTCCGTCCGCTTTCATTACTATTGAGATCGGGTGCGGAATATGCGAAGAATACGATTCGTTCCCATAGCGGTGCTCCTGCTGGGGTTCCTGGGCGCGTTTGTCAGGCGCGTGGAGCTGAAAACGGCTTTCGACCTGTCCGGCCTTCCCCAGCGCGGTGCGGCGGCCAGCGCCGCCCTTATCCTGCTGACCGTCCTGGCGGCGGCTATCGCCCTGGCGCTGTGCCTGACGTCCAGGGGGTATGAGGCGGAGGGGATCTACCGAAAGGCGTTCCCCATCGAGGGGTACGGCCTCTTTGCCGTGATGGCCCTGATGGGCATCGCCGTCATGGTCTGCGCCCTGCTGCTCCTGCGTTCCGGTACGGAGATCATGGGCCTGACGGACGGCGCCAGGTGGCCCTTTGTCCTCCTGTTGGCGCTGGGGGGGTTCGGGATGACCGTCATGGCCTACGCCGCCTACACCCGGAAGGACACGGTGTATCTGCGGCCCGGAAGCGTCATGCCGGCGCTTCTGTGCTGTTACTGGATGGTGGCGTGCTACCGGGAGAACGCCGGGAACCCGATCCTGATGGAATACGCCTATCAGTGTCTGGCTATGGCCGCCGGAGCCGTCGGCGCCTTTGGCCGTGCCGGGTACGCCTTCGGCCGGCGGAGTATGCCGGGGACGGTGTTTTTGAGCACCGTGTCCATATTCCTCCTGCCGGTGGCCGCGGCGGATCCCGCGCCCCTGGCCATGCGCGTGCCCCTGGTGCTTTACGCGGCGTACATCGCCCTGAGCCTTGTGAGCCTGCTGTCCGCCGCGAAGCCAAAGGAGACGGAGGAGAACGAATAAATTGAATGACAAAATAAGCTCCATACCCGCGCGGGTATGGAGCTTTCAAATTGTCGGGAAAAGCCCGTCAGGGCTTTCGAGCCGGCTTATTTTCGCCAGGTAGCGGGGCGGAGCATCAGCAGGAGGGGGAAGACCTCCAGGCGGCCGGCCAGCATGTCGAACATGAGCACTATTTTCGACAGGGCCGAGTAGTCCCCGAAATTCCCGGTGGGCCCCACCAAATTTAAGCCCGGGCCGATGTTGTTGAGCGTCGCCGCCACGGCGGAAAAGTTGGTGGTGAAGTCGAAGTTGTCCAGACTGATGAGCAGCATGGAGCCGAAGAACACGGCGATGTAGGCCAGAAGCCAGCTGTTCACCGAGTGGATCATCCGGCTCTCCAGGGCCTTGCCGTCCAAGCGCACCACGGTGACGGAGCGGGGGTGGATCATCCGCCGGAGCTCCCGGCCGATGCTCTTGAAATACATCAGCACCCGGCTGACCTTGATGCCGCCGCCGGTGGAGCCGGCGCAGGCGCCCACGAACATGAGGCAGATGAGCACCGTTTTGGAGAAGGTGGGCCACTGGTCAAAATCCACGCTGGAAAAGCCCGTGGTGGTCATGATGGAGGAGCACTGGAAGGCCGCGTGGAGCAGGGCGCAGCCGAAGCCGGCGCCCCCCTGGGTCATCAGATTCACCGTCACCAGCGCCAGAGCGGCCAGGAAGATCAGGAGATACCCCCGCACCTCCTCCATGGCCAGAGCCGAGCGGAATTTGCGGATCAGCAGGAAGAAATAGAAGTTGAAGTTGACGCCAAAGGCGAACATGAAGACCGTCACCACGATCTGCACGAAGGGGGAGTAGCTGGCGAAGGAGTCGTTGAGGATGCCGAAGCCGCCGGTGCCGGCGGTGCCGAAGGAGATGCAGAAGGCGGAGAACAGATCCAGCTTCCCCAGCAGGAGAATGACCACCTCCAAAAGCGTCATGCCCAGGTAGATGCCATAGAGGTACACGGCGGTCTTCTGGAGCCTGGGCACCAGCTTGCCCACGCTGGGGCCGGGGGACTCGGCCCGCATGATGAGGATGCTCTGGCCGCCGGCCATGGGCAGGAGCGCCAGCAGGAACACCAGAACGCCCATACCGCCGATCCAGTGGGTGAAGCTGCGCCAGAAGAGGAGCGACCGGGGCATGGCCTCCACGTCGGAGAGGATGGACGCGCCGGTGGTGGTGAAGCCGGAGATCACCTCAAAGAGCGCGTCCACAAAGCTGGGGATGCTCCCGGAGATAAAAAACGGCAGCGCCCCGGCCAGGGACAGGAAGATCCAGGACAGCGCCGTGGCTACAAAGCCCTCGCGGGCGTAAAACGCCTGATTTTTCGGCCTTTTGGCGGCCATCGCCACCCCCGGCAGGGCCGTGACGGCGATGGCGATGAGGTAATCCGCCGCCAGCGGCTCGCCATAGCCTAAGCACAGGGCCAGGGGGATCAGCAGGAAGGCCGCCTCGATGCACAGCACCCAGCCCACCAGCCAGCGGATAAAGGAATAGTTCATAGCTCTCTCCGCCTCACTTCAGGATATCGTTGATGGACTGGAGCTTCCGGGCGGTGGTGACCAGCACCACCGTATCGCCCTGGCGGATCTCGTCGTTGCCCCGGGGGATGATGAGCTGTCCGCCCCGGTAGATACAACAGATTAGCAGATCGGGGATCATCCGGGGGCGCAGCTCGGAGAGGGGAATGTTGGTGACGGCGCTGTCGGCCTTGATGTGGAATTCCAGCGCCTCTACCCGCCGGTTCGCCAGGTAGTAGAGGGACTCGATGTTGCTGGAGTCGGAGGAGTTGGACATGGCCCGCACGTACCGGAGGATGCTGTAGGCCGTGATCTCCTTGGGGTTGATGATGCTCCCCACGGGCAGCTCCTCGGTGACCTCGGTAAAGCCGAAGGTGGACACCTTGGTGATGGCCCGAACCTTGGAGATCTTTTTGGCGTACAGCGCCAGGAGGATGTTCTCCTCGTCCATATCCGTCAGGGGCACGAACACGTCCTCGCCGGCGATGCCCTCCTCCAGCAGGAGCTGGCGGTCGATGGCGTCGCCGCAGATGATCTCCGCGCCGGGCAGCTGGGCGGAGAGGCCCTCGCACACGGCCCGGTTTTTCTCGATGATCTTCACCCGGCTGCCGGCGCCCAGGAGCATGTCGGCCAGATAGTAGCCCGTCCTGCCCCCGCCGATGATCATCACGTTCCGGGTGGGCCTCGTCTGAAAGCCCAGCCGCTTGAAGAGCGTCGCCATCTCCCGGGGCGGGGTGATGATGTAGATCCGATCCCCGGCCTTCAGCACCGTGTCGCCCCGGGGGATCTCCACCTCGCGGGTGCGGCCCCGCTCCAGGATGCAGATCAGCGTCCCCCGGGAGATCTTGCCGGGGAAGTCCATCACCTTGATGTTGTCCGCCGGGGAACCCTCCGGGATGATGATCTCAATCATATTCACCCGGCCCTTGGCGAAGGACTCGTGGGTCTGGGCGCCGGGGATCTGAATAAGGTCGAAGATCTCCCCGGCGGTGGCGGACTCGGGGTTGATGGCCATGGAGAGGCCCAGCTCGTCCTTGATGAGGTTGATCTGCCGGTAGTAGACGGGGTTGCGTACCCGGGCGATGGTCTGACAGCCGGAGAGCTTCTTGGCCATG
Organism: uncultured Oscillospiraceae bacterium; assembly: GCA_947589545.1. GTDB lineage: Bacteria > Bacillota > Clostridia > Oscillospirales > Oscillospiraceae > RUG626. Next base: position 7,700 of record CANQBA010000056.1, read on the forward strand.
AGACAGCAGAGCATGTTGACCTCGTCCTGGTCGGTGACGGCGATGAGCAGATGCGCGGAGGCGACGCCCGCCTCCGTCAGGATCTCGTGGCTGACGCCGTTGCCGGCGATGCCCTGCACGTCTATTTTCTCCAGCGCGGAGTTGAGCCGCTCGGCGTTGGTGTCGATCAGGGTGATCTGATGCCCCTCGGCGTTTAGATTGTCCGCCAGCGAATATCCCACGCCGCCGGCTCCCACAATAATGATGTTCAAGGACGGTTCCTCCTGAAGCGTACATTTTTCTATATTATATAGTAACACAAAACAAAAATATTTCAACCCTTGACGCCGGCTTTTGCGGGTGTAAAATACAAAATATAATATACTGATATACGCGGGGAGGCGCGGTCATGCGGTACGACAACATCCGGGAGGGGATTTTTCTCAGCCGCCCCAACCGGTTCATCGCCTTGGTGGAGACGGGCGGGCGCACGGAGGTCTGTCATGTGAAAAATACGGGCCGCTGCCGGGAGCTGCTGGTGCCGGGGGCCCGGGTGTGGCTGACGGAGAGCAATAATCCCGCCCGCAAGACCCGCTTCGACCTGGTGGCCGTCCGGAAGGGGAAGCGGCTCATCAACATGGACGCCGCCGCGCCCAACCGGGTCTTCGGGGAATACCTGGCCGCCGGCCTCCTTCTGCCCGCCCCCACCCTCATCCGCCCTGAAACCCACTTCGGGGATTCCAGGCTTGACTTCTATGTGGAAAACGGCGGCGGGCACGCCTTCTGCGAGGTCAAGGGCGTGACGCTGGAGCGGGACGGCGTCGCCCTCTTCCCGGACGCCCCCACCGAGCGGGGCGTCCGGCACCTGCAGGAGCTGACCCGGTGCATAGAGGCCGGCTTCTCCGCCTGGGCTGTGTTCGTGATCCAGATGGAGGACGTGCGCTTTTTCACCCCCAACCGCGCCACCCACCCCGCCTTTGCCGACGCCCTGACCGCCGCCGCCGGCGCCGGCGTCCGCCTGCTGGCGCTGGACTGCCGGGTCACCCCGGACAGCGTCACCGCCCGCCGGGAGGTGGCCGTCGTCCTGTGACAGGCCCGCGGCAGGGCGAGAAGGGGAACTTTTTGTCATAAAATTATCAATTACTTCCATTTGTCACATTTTGAACAGTCTTTCCTGCGGAAAAGCGCGAAAAATGTCCCCTTTTGGCGGTTTTCCCGGTGAAAATGTTGGATACGGCGCGAAATCCTGTATATTGTGTTATGCCAAATGTCAAAAACACTATATATGCTGTTTTGCTCTTGACAAGCCCACAAAACCGTGGTATAGTTTATTCTGCTCCGGCCTTTCCGGGGCGGGAGCGCGGCACCGACGCCTTCGCATTTGAAAAAATGCTGGAAATACGAATGACCTATAAAAGGGGAGACAGATATGAAGATCATCAAACGAAACGGCTCGGAGATGGAGTTTGACATCCGGAAGATCGAGAACGCCATCCGCAAGGCCAACATGTCCGTGGAGGAAGCGTCCCGCATGACGCCCCTCCAAATAAGGCGCATCTCCGAATCCGTGGCGCTGGACTGCGAGAACATGGGCCGCAGCCCCTCCGTGGAGGAGATCCAGGATCTGGTGGAGAAGCAGATCATGGCCCACGGGGCCTTCGAGGTGGCCAAGAACTACATCACCTACCGCTACACCAGGAGCCTGGTGCGCCAGAGCAACACCACGGACGAGAAGATCCTCTCCCTCATCGAGTGCTGCAACGAGGAGGCCAAGCAGGAGAACTCCAACAAGAACCCGGTGGTCAACTCCACCCAGCGGGACTACATGGCCGGCGAGGTGAGCCGCGATCTCTCCGAGCGCATCCTCCTGCCCCGGGACATCGTGGAGGCCCACGAGGCCGGCATCATCCACTTCCACGACACCGACTATTACGCCCAGCACATGCACAACTGCGACCTGGTGAACCTGGAGGACATGCTCCAGAACGGCACCGTCATCACCGGCACCCTCATCGAGCGGCCCCACAGCTTCTCCACCGCCTGCAACATCGCCACGCAGATCATCGCCCAGGTGGCCTCCAACCAGTACGGCGGCCAGTCCATCTCCCTTACGCACCTGGCCCCCTTCGTGGACGTGAGCCGCCGCAAGATCCGCAAGGTGGTGGAGCAGGAGCTGGTCACTCTGGGCGTCAGCCCCTCCGAGGATAAGATCCGGAAGATCGTGGAGGACCGCCTGCTGGAGGAGATCCGCCGGGGCGTCCAGACCATCCAGTATCAGGTGGTCACCCTCCTGACCACCAACGGGCAGGCCCCCTTCGTCACCGTGTTCATGTACCTGGGCGAGGCCAGGAACGAGCGGGAGCGGGAGGATCTGGCCCTGATCATCCGGGAGGTTTTGCTCCAGCGCTACGAGGGCACCAAGAATGAGGACGGCGTCTGGGTCACCCCCGCCTTCCCCAAGCTCATCTACGTCCTGGAGGAGGACAACATCACCGAGGGTTCCCGGTATTGGGAGCTCACCAAGCTGGCGGCCAAGTGCACCGCCCGCAGGATGGTTCCCGACTATATCAGCGAGAAGAAGATGCTGGAGCTGAAGGGCGACGTCTACACCTGCATGGGCTGCCGCTCCTTCCTGACCCCCGACCGCTTCACCGACGCGGGCGTGGGCAACATCGCCAACGCCGGCAACTACGAGCCGGGCAAGCACAAATACTACGGCCGCTTCAACCAGGGCGTGGTCACCATCAATCTCCCCGACGTGGCCCTCTCCTCCGGCGGCAATATGGACAGGTTCTGGAAGATCTTTGAGGAGCGCCTGGAGCTGTGCCACCGGGCCCTGCGGTGCCGTCACGAGCGCCTGCTGGGCACCCCCTCCGACGTGGCCCCCATCCTCTGGCAGCACGGCGCCTTGGCGCGCCTTGAGAAGGGCGAGCCCATCGACAAGCTCCTCTACGGCGGCTACTCCACCATCTCCCTGGGCTACGCCGGCCTTTACGAGTGCGTCAAGTACATGACCGGCAAGTCCCACACCGACCCGGAGGCCACCCCCTTCGCCCTCTCGGTCATGCAGAAGATGAACGACAAGTGCAAGGAGTGGAAGACGGCGGAGAACATCGACTACTCCCTCTACGGCACGCCCCTGGAGTCCACCACCTACAAGTTCGCCAAGTGCCTCCAGCGCCGTTTCGGCATCATCGAGGGCATCACCGACAAGGGCTATATCACCAACTCCTACCACGTCCACGTCACCGAGCAGATCGACGCCTTCACCAAGCTCAGATTCGAGTCCGAGTTCCAGGCCCTCTCTCCCGGCGGCGCCATCAGCTACGTGGAGGTTCCGGACATGCAGAACAACCTGGAGGCCGTCCTGCAGGTAATGAAGTTCATCTACGACAACATCATCTACGCGGAGCTCAACACCAAGTCCGACTACTGCCAGGTCTGCGGCTGGGACGGCGAGATCGACATCGTGGAGGAGGACGGCAAGCTCATCTGGAAGTGCCCCAAGTGCGGCAACACCGACCAGAACAAGATGAACGTGGCCCGGCGCACCTGCGGCTACATCGGCACCCAGTTCTGGAACCAGGGCCGGACCCAGGAGATCCGCGACAGAGTTTTACACCTGTAAAAAACCATAACTCCCCGGGGCGAACAGCTCCGGGGAAACCTTTAAAAAAACAAAATCAGAGCCCAGCGGAGCGGGTCTGATTTTGAGAGGAGGAACGAACACCGCGCCTGAGCCGTCCCGCAAGCGGGGCGGGGAGGGAAACGTGTTCCGTGACGACGATGAATTTTTGCGAGATCAAAAACTGCGACATAGCCGACGGCCCCGGCGTGCGGGTGACGCTGTTCGTCTCCGGCTGTACCAATCACTGCGAGGGGTGCTTCCAGCCCCAGACCTGGGACTTTGACTTCGGAAGGCCCTTCACGTGGGAGACCGAGGACGAGCTTATGGAGCTGCTGGCCCCAGGCTACATCAACGGCCTGACGCTCCTGGGCGGCGAGCCCATGGAGCCCTCCAATCAGCGGGCGCTCCTGCCCTTCGTCACCCGCGTCAAGGCGGCCTACCCCGAAAAGACCGTCTGGTGCTACTCCGGCTTCACCCTGGAGGAGCTTCTGACCGACGGCTCCCACCCCCGGTGCCAGGTGACGGACAGCCTCCTGGCCCTCATCGACGTGCTGGTGGACGGGAAATTCGTCCTGGCCCAGAAGGACATCTCCCTGCGCTTTCGCGGCTCCCGGAACCAGCGGATCATCGACCTGCCCGAGACGCTGAGAACCGGAAAGATCTGCCTGTGGGACGACCATTTGGGCAAATAAACGGCCCCGTTTACGCAATCGTCCCCCGTAACCTGCCGGTTGCGGGGGACGATTTTTCTGTTATAAATAGTTCCGTATCAGTACGCGATGCCCCAGATGACCATCTGCTTGGCGGGCTTGCCGCAGACGGGGCAGACGTCGCCGATGTGGTGCTGCTCGAAGGGGATGCACCGGCTGGTGACGCCGGCCTGCTCCTTCATCTTCACCTCGCAGGCCTCGTCGCCGCACCACATCATCCGGGCAAAGCCGCCCTTCTGGCAGCCGTCCCGCACCTCCTCCACGGAGTGGGCGTCGAAGGTGTTGTCCCGGAGGTTCTTCAGGGCCTTGTCGTACATCTCCCTCTGCACGTCGTCCAGGACGGCCTTCACCGCCTCCGCCACGTTCTCCAGGGAGAGGGTCAGCTTCTCCCCACCGGTGCGCTTGGCGGCCACGCAGACGTTGTTCTCGATGTCCCGGGGGCCCAGCTCCAGGCGGACGGGGACGCCCTTCATCTCGTACTGGGCGGCCTTCCAACCCATGGACTGGTCGGAAAGGTCGATTTCCGCCCGCAGGCCGGCGGCCTTCAGCGTCTCCAGGAGCTTTTCGGCGGCTTCCCGGACGCCCTCCTTGTGCATCGCCACGGGGACGACGATGACCTGGATGGGGGCGATCTTCGGGGGGAGCACCAGGCCGGAGTTGTCGCCGTGGGTCATGATGATGCCGCCGATCATGCGGGTGGACACGCCCCAGCTTGTCTGATAGGGGTGGTGGAGCTGGTTGTCATGGCCGGTGAAGGTGATGTCAAAGGCCCTGGCGAACCCGTCGCCGAAATAGTGGCTGGTGCCGCCCTGGAGGGCCTTGTGGTCGTGCATCATGCACTCCACGGTGTAAGTCTCCTCCGCGCCGTTGAACTTCTCCTTGTCGGTCTTGCGGCCCCGGATCACGGGCATGGCCAGAACATTTTCCATGAAGTCGGCGTAGACATTGAGCATCCGCTGGGTCTCGGCCCGGGCCTCGTCCTCGCTCTCGTGCATGGTGTGGCCCTCCTGCCAGAGAAATTCTCTGTGCCGGAGGAAGGGCCGGGAGGTCTTCTCCCACCGCAGGACGCTGCACCACTGGTTGTAGAGCTTGGGCAGGTCACGCCAGGAGTGGATGACGTTTTTATAGTGCTCACAGAAGAGCGTCTCGCTGGTGGGGCGGATGCAGTAGCGCTCCTCCAGCTTGTCCGAGCCGCCCATGGTCACCCAGGCGCACTCCGGGGCGAAGCCCTCCACGTGATCCTTCTCCTTTTGCAGGAGGCTCTCGGGGATCAGCATGGGCAGATACACGTTCTCATGGCCCAGCTTTTTGAACTCCGTGTCCAGAATGTGCTGGATGTTCTCCCAGATGGCGTAGCCGTAGGGGCGGTAGATGAACATGCCCTTGATGCTGGAGTAGTCGATGAGCTCCGCCTTGGTGCACACGTCGGTGTACCACTGGGTGAAGTCCACGTCCATATCGGTGATCTGTTCTACTTTTTTGTCCTTTGCCATATGAAAAACTCCTTGTGAGGAAAAATCGGTTCTCTTATTCTATCCTCAATCGCCCGGCTTGTCAAGAATTTTGGCAAGCCCGTCCACATCTTCCGGCCCGGTGGCCCAGCTGGTTGCCAGCCGCACCACGGTACGGCGCTCGTCATAGGGCTCCCAGAAGGAGTATTTCACCTTCTCCGACAGCTTCTCCAAAAGCCCGTTGTCCAGGATCGGAAACTGCTGGTTGGTGGGGGAGTCCACCAGGAGCGCTATCCCCCGCGCCGTAAGCTCGTCCTTGAGCCGGAGGGCCAGCGCCACGGCGGACCGGCCGGTCTGGAAATACAGCCCGTCCTCAAAAAGCGCCTCGAACTGCGCCCCGATGAGCCGCCCCTTGGCCATGAGCGCCCCCCGCTGTTTGATCACCGTCAGAAAGCGCTCCGGCGCGCCCTTGGGGAAGACCAGCGCCTCCCCGCACAGCGCCCCGCATTTTGTCCCGCCGATATAAAAGACATCGCACAGCCGCGCCAGATCCGGGAGCGTCACGTCCGTTTCCGCGGCCAGAGCGTAGGCAAGCCGCGCCCCGTCCAGGAAGAGGGAGATGTTGAAACTTTTACAGATGTCAGAGATTTCCTCCAGCTCCTGTAAACTATACAGCGTCCCGTACTCGGTGGGGTGGGAGATGTACACCATGCCGGGGAAGACCATGTGCTCGTGGTTGGGGTCGGCGTAGAAGCCCTCCAGACGGGCCCGAAGCTGACGGGCGTCGATTTTCCCCTGGCGCTGGGGGAGGGACATGACCTTGTGGCCCGTGAATTCCACTGCCCCGGCCTCGTGGAGCCCGATATGGCCGGTGTCGGCGGCGTAGACCCCTTCCCAGGGGCGCAGGAGCCCGCCGATGGCCACGGCGTTGGTCTGGGTGCCGCCGGAGAGGAAAAAGACGTCCGCCGCCGGCGCGTTGCACGCCTTACGGATGTACCCCCGGGCCCGCTGGGAAAATTCGTCGTCCCCGTACCCGGCGGCGGGGATCAGGTTGGTGTCGCACAGCTTTTTCATCACCCGCGGGTGACATCCCCGGTCGTAGTCGTTTTCAAAATAGAGCATGGTTTCACCTCAAAAGGGAAGAATACCCTGGGCGCACCGGACGTGCTTATATCCCATGTTGTGGAGGGTGAAGGACGCCTGGGCGCTGCGCTTGCCCGTGGCGCAGATCAGCACCAGGGGCGTATCCTTGTCGGGGAAGGCCGGCGTGACGGTGAAGTGTATGCCGTCCCAAGGCAGATTCACCGCCCCGGGCAGGTGGCCCCGGTCAAACTCCTCGGTTGCGCGCACATCCACCAGGGCGGCCCCGGCGGCCAGCGCCGCCTCCGTCTCCTCCCGGCCGATCCAGACGGGCCCCGGCCAGTCCGATCCGTAGGCCAGACCGGCGTTCACGTCCGAAAGCTCCGACGCGCCTGTGCCGGCGACCCGGAAAACCAGGGCGTCGTGGGGGGCCACGGTGAAGCGCAGCGGCCCGCTGACGGTTTCGTGCGCCCAGAGGTCGCGCACCTGGGTGATCCCGGCAAGGCCCAGGAGCGCCGGAGTCAGCTCCAGCTCCAGCGGCTCGTCCCCCCGGTTGAGCAGGGCGGCGGCCCGGACGCCGGAGGACGCGGCTTCCAGCTCCTTGACCCACACCTCGCCCAGAAGCCTGCCGCCGTCCCGGATCTCCCGGGTCACGCACGCCTGACGGCACAGGGGATCCTGATCGACGGCGATCAGCTCCCGGTTTTTCAGGATCGACCGGGTGTCCCCGGACAGCCTTGTCAGGTCGCACCCCACGATCAGTGGTGCGGACATCATGCACCACAGGGCGAAATGCGCCCGCTCCTCGTTGTGGGTCAGGCCGTTGCCCAGCTCCATCATGTCCAGATCGTTGACGTGCCCCGGGCGGCAGAACCGCCGCAGGGGCTTGGCCAGATCGATCTGATGGAGCACGGAGCGGAAGTCCGGCCCGATGTCGCACCCGATGCGCCAGGAGTCCGCCGTCCGGGCGGCCCAGCTGCCGGGGAACTGCCAGCGGCAGATGTTGTAGACGATCTCCCGCCCGGTCTCCCGGCGTATGTCGTCGATGATCTGCCCGATGAGACTGTACTGCTCCCGTTCGTCCAGACACAGCCGCAGGCCGCCGCACCAGTCCACCTTGATGAAGTCGAAGCCCAGCTCCGCAAGGTAGAGCCGCAGATCCTGCTCCTCGTGGCCGTAGAGACCCACGCCGGCCCCGTTGGCGCCCTCCCGGTCGTAGTAGTGGCCGCAGGTGTTGTCCCCGGCGTCGGTGTAGATGCCGGCCCGCAGGCCCAGGGCGTGGGCGTAGTCCGCCACCGGACGGATCCCGTGGGGGAAGCGCTCCCTGTGGAAGAGCAGCGTCCCGTCCCCGGCCCGGCCGCCGAAAAAGCCGTCGTCGATGTTGAGGTAGGTATACCCCGCCCCGGCCAGGCCCGTGGCCACAAGGGCGTCGGCCTGGGCCTTCAGCTTTTCCTCGTTGATGTCCGTCCTGAAGCAGTTCCAGGACGCCCAGCCCATAATGGGCGTCATTCTTGCCATACTTACTCCTGTTCCGTGGTTGTCTCCCCGTCGAAGACCGTATCCAGCAGCGCCTCCCAGGCGTCCGGATTTTCCACATAGTATTTGGGACAGATCTTGCCGGTCACGTCGTAGTGGCGTATGACGCCGGACCGGTCCAGCCCGTAGTAATCCACCAGCCACTTGAGAAGCCTCACCAGGGAGGCCGTGGAGGCGTCGTTGAATTTCCCCGTCTCGTCCGGGTGACAGACCTCGATGGAGATGGTGTAGCCGTTGGCCTGGCTGGTGCAGTAGCTCCACTCGTCAAGGGGGATGCACTGGATGACCTCGCCCTCCAGCCCCACCACGAAATGACTGCTGGCGGACGTCTCGTGGGTCTTGGCCAGGTTTGCGAAATAGTTCCTGTTTTGTTTGGCGGTGGTGCCGGGATTGCCCACATAGTGGACGGCTATGGCCGTCACCTGCTCCAGCTTCGTCCCCGGCCTTGAGTACTCGTTGACAGGCAGCAGATCCTGGATCACCCAGTCCAGCGCCTGCGTCTCGCGATCCGGTTCGCCGCCGCCGGGATCCCTGCCGCGCCTGACGGACAGCACCACCGCCGTCACGGCGGCCGCCGCCAGGAGCAGGATCAGTACGGCGGTGACCGCCGTCTTCACGTGGCGCCGGCGGCGCTCATATTCCGCGATCCCCCGCCTGGCCTGGGCCTCCTCCCGGGCCTCATACTCCCGCATATCCTTTTCCCAATCGTGCGTAAGACCACCCCGTTTCAGCGTATTTTTCGATCCGAAGAACAGTATACCGCATTTCCGCATCAAAAGGGCATAAATTACGGATATTTAACAAAAATTTTTCTTTTCCTCTGCAAAGTCCCAAATTCCCCCTTGAATAATCCATCCCCTTGTCGTATAATGGTCGTATTCACTAAAATACAAGGAGGCAATTCCCCATGGGTAAATTCGTGTACAAAAAGACCGCCACGGGCTACAACTTCGTGCTCAAGGCCGGCAACGGCGAACCCATCGGTACCAGCGAGGTCTACACCACCGAGAGCGCCTGCCTGAACGGCATCGCGTCCGTGAAGAAGAACGCCCCCGCCGCCGGCGTGGAGGATCTGACCGTGGAGGGCGCCGCCCCCGTCAAGCACCCCAAGTTCGAGATCTATTTGGACAAGGCCGGCGAGTTCCGCTTCCGCCTGAAGGCCGCAAACGGCGAGCCCATCCTGGCCAGCGAGGGGTATAAGAGCAAGACCTCCTGCCAGAACGGCGTGGAATCCGTAAAGAAGAACGCCCCCGACGCCCCCGTGGAGGAGCAGGAATAATGGAAAACATCAAAGAGAAGATCGAGGAGGTCGCCGGCAAGCTCAAAAACGACGCCGGCCTTATGGAGAGCTTCAAGAAGGATCCCGTCAAGACCGTGGAGGGCCTCCTGGGCGTCGACCTCCCCGACGACGTCCTCAAGAAGGTGGCGGACGGCGTCAAGGCCAAGGTGGATCTGGACAAGCTGGGCGACGCCGCCGGCTCCCTGAAGGATAAGCTGAAAAACCTGTTCTGAGCAATCCGCAATCTCAACCGGCCGGTGATCCCACCGGCCGGTTTTTGTTTGGAGGATCCCATGAAGCGAAAAATTTCCCCCTTCCTGCTGACGCTCTGCCTCTCCGCCGCGGTGATCGCCGCCGTGTATGTTCTCTACAGTCTGAACATCCTGCCCCACAAGCGCTTCACCAATGCCGATTTCGGCATCCCGGCCTACATGAGCGCCGTGGACAGGGACGGCGACGGCGTGGACGACCAGACGGATATCCTGCAAAGCGCCCGCGCCTATGTGGCGGAAAAGCCCCGCTATAAGAGCGCGTACTACGCCTCCGGCTACCCGGACGACGGCTTCGGCGTCTGCACGGACGTGGTGGCCTTCGCCCTCCGGGGCGCGGGCTATGACCTGATGGAGCTGGTAAACGCGGATATCCTGAGCGCCCCGGAGCAGTACGACATCGTGACCCCCGACCGGAAGATCGACTTCCGGCGCGTCCGGAACCTGGCGGTCTACTTCAAAAACACCGCCCGCGCCCTCACCACGGAGCTTTCTGACATCGGGGAGTGGCAGGGCGGGGACATCGTCGTCTTCCGCAGCCACATCGGCATCGTCTCCGACGCGCGGAACAAAAAAGGCGTCCCGTTCCTGATCCACCACGCCGGCAAATCCCAGCTCCGCTACGAGGAGGACGTCCTGGAGCGATATAAGGACGAGGTCGTGGGCCACTACCGCGTCAGCTGACGACGGAATTCCAAAAAAACCACATCAAAACGCCGCTCACCGAAATTCCAATAAATCTTCATAAAACGCCGTAGGGGCCGCCGCCCACGGCGGCCCGTCCTTCGAATTCCCGAAAAATTCTCATTAGCCGCCGTAGGGGCCGCCTCTCCAGGCGGCCCGCCGTCATACCTGGAAAGGTAATATGATAAGATAAAAAGCTCATTCCCCCCATATTCGCCTTATAAGGGGTGTTGTTTTCAGGGCAAAAAGGTATGCTTAATACAGAAAGATACTCTGGAGGAATTGAGATATGGATCAGATCGCAATAGGTAAATTTATATTCAAAAAGCGGAGAGAGCTAAATTTTACGCAGGAACAGCTTGCTGAACGGCTGGGAGTTTCCAATAAAACGGTTTCAAAATGGGAAACAGGAAAGTGTATGCCCGATTATGCAATGATCGAGCCCTTGTGTCAGGAATTAAATATTACGTTAGCGCAGCTGCTTGACGGAGAAGAGGATGAAAAGAGTATTGATAGTCAGCAGATACTGAAAATGCTGAAGGAAACGCAAGACCTTAAAAATAAGAAGCTGATGCTTATTGGCATTGTAATATCCCTTACCGGAATCGTTTTCCTTATCTATTCCCAGCTGATTGGAGGAACTGAGATGCAAGAGATGCTTTCCGGTTTCACACTTGGCATTTCTGTTCCGCTCATGGTACTGGGAATTATGCTGATTGTACGGTCAAAATGTCGGAAAGGTAAGGATCAATAGATGAACAAAAAAAGAATTCTATTCTTTTGGGGCGTTGCATTTGCGTCAGCCGGTTTAATTTGTCTGGCTTTTTGCATCTTTCAGGATGGAAAAAATCAAATCCTGTTGACCGCGGGTTTAATGTGTAGTTCAATCGCGTTTGTAATCAATTGCATTGCAACCGGGAAGAAAAAATAAAGAAAGCATCTGTCCGGCAGTAGAAAAGAAAACCCGCTGCTGGGCAGGCCATTTTCTCGCGCTCAAATTTCAAAATCAACGGCAATCCCCCGCGTTTTCCGCCCCTCCCGGCCGGGAGTGTATCTACTGTGATAAAAAGTCCCCCCGGAAGGGGGGCTTTTTTCGTGGACTTTCCGTCTTTCGGTTTTTGAACCTTTAAGGTATAATGTTCCCGGTAATAAAATTGTTTCAGGAGGATCCCCAAATGGATTACGCCAAAGAGTCCCTGCGCCTCCACGGTGAGTGGAAGGGCAAAATCGAGATCAACACCCGCGTCCCCGTGGCCTCCAAGGAGGATCTGAGCCTTGCCTATACCCCCGGCGTGGCCCAGCCGTGCCTGGAGATCCAGAAGAACATTGATAAGAGCTACGACCTGACCCTCCGCCACAACCTGTGCGCCGTCATCACCGACGGCACCGCCGTTCTGGGCCTGGGCGACATCGGCCCGGAGGCCGGTATGCCCGTCATGGAGGGCAAATGCGTGCTCTTCAAGGCCTTCGGCGGCGTGGACGCCTTCCCCCTTTGCGTGAAGACAAAGGACGTGGACGAGTTCGTCAACACCGTGGCCCTGATCTCCGGCTCCTTCGGCGGCATCAACCTGGAGGACATCTCCGCCCCCCGGTGCTTTGAGATCGAGCGCAAGCTCAAGGAGCGCTGCGACATCCCCATCTTCCACGACGACCAGCACGGCACCGCCGTCATCACCCTGGCCGGCCTCACCAACGCCCTGAAGGTGGTGGGCAAGAAGAAGGAGGACGTGAAGATCGTCACCTCCGGCGCGGGCGCCGCCGCTGTGGCCATCGTCAAGCTCCTGCTCTCCGCCGGCTTCAAGAATATCATCATGACCGACCGCACCGGCGCCATCTATCAGGGCCGGGAGAATCTGAACTGGATCAAGGCCGAAATGGCGGAGGTCACGAACCTGGAGCGCAAGACCGGGAAGATTTCCGACGTCATCGCCGGCGCGGACGTGTTCATCGGCGTCTCCGGCCCCGGCACGCTGACATGCGACATGGTGAAGACCATGGCAAAGGACGCCATTATCTTCGCCTGCGCCAACCCCACGCCGGAGATCTTCCCCGAGGACGCCAAGGCCGGCGGCGCCGCCGTCATCGCCACGGGCAGAAGCGACTACCCCAACCAGATTAACAACGTCTTGGCCTTCCCGGGCATTTTCCGGGGCGCCTTTGACGTCCGGGCCTCGGATATCAACGAGGAGATGAAAATGGCCGCCGCCGAAGCGCTGGCGGGCCTCATCAGCGATGAGGAGCTCAGCGCGGACTACATCATCCCCGCCGCCTTTGACAAGCGCGTGGGCCCCGCCGTGGCCGCCGCCGTGGCCGCCGCCGCCCGCCGCACCGGCGTAGCAAGGATTTAAGGCTGCGGGTTCGCCGCGATTTTAGTTATGGGCCGCCGAAGGCGGCCCATACGGCTTCTTATGGAAGATGATTGGGAATTCGATACACGGGCCGGCCCGTACGGGGTGCGTGGTACGAAATGCGACAGGTTTCGTGCGGGCGATCCCCGGGGTTCTCCACATAGGGGCCGCAACCCCTGTGTGGTCGTTTTTAAAAGGAGGAGTCCAGAGGGGGGAAGATCGAAATCTTCCCTCTGGTTGTTTTTCTCTGCTTTGTTGCTTTCATCTCTTTTGTCAACACAAAAGAGATGAAAGCAAGTTTCTGCCCGCCGTTAAGGCGGGCAACCTTATTCCCCCGCTGGGGTAAGACAACTTTTTACTGCTCCCATTCCTCCACCGGGAGCCCGGTCAGGAACCGCCGCACCATATCCAGGGCGTGGTTGGCGGCGCCGATGCGCACCCGGTCGCGGTCGTGGCCCAGGTGGAGCTTGCGGGTGTACGTTCTGCGGTGGGTGGCCAGGCTGACGAACACCGTCCCCACGGGGGTGCCGGACTCGTCGGAGGAGGGCCCCGCAATGCCCGTGATGCCGATCCCCAGGTCCGACTCGAATCTGGCCCTGGCCCCCTGGGCCATGGCCTCGGAGACGGAGGAGCTGACCACCCCGTCGTGCTCCAGAAGGTCGGCGGGGACGCCCAGGATCGCCGTCTTGGACGATGGCGCGTAGGTCACCGCGCCCCCCAGATAGACCTCCGACGCCCCGGGCAGGTCGGTCATCCGCTTGGAGACAAGCCCGCCGGTACAGCTCTCGGCGGCGGCCAGGGTCACGCCGTTCTGCTTCAAAAGCTGGAGCACCGTATTTTCCAGGGTGTCCGTGTCGATGCCGTAGACGCAGTCGCCGATCTTCTCCCGCACCTCGGCGATCACCGGCGCCATCATCCGCTCCGCCTCCTCGTCGGTCCTGGCCCTGGCGGTAACCCGGAGCCGCACCTCGCCGGCTTTGGCGTAGGGGGCCAGGGTGGGATTTTGAAGCTTCAGCATGGTGTCCCGGAGCTTATCCTCCACAAAGGATTCACCCAGTCCGAAGATGTGGATGTTGTGGCTCTTGATCTCCAGATCCGAGAGCCTTCTCAGATACGGCATGGCGCAGGAGCGGAACATGGGCACGCACTCCCGGGGCGGGCCGGGGAGCATCAGGACGTGCACGCCCTCCGCCTCAAAGGCGCACCCCGGCGCGGTGCCGCAGTCGTTGTGGAAGGGGACGCACCCCTCCGGCAGATACGCCTGCCGGTAGTTGTTGTCGGTCATTTGCCGGCTGTGGAGCCGGGTGGCAAAGTAGTCCCGGATCTCCTGAGCCTCCTGCTCGTCGAAAATGAGCTTCTTCCCGAAGGCCTCCGCCAGCGTCTGCTTGGTGAGGTCGTCGCAGGTGGGTCCCAGCCCGCCGGTGGTGATGAGGATGTCGGCTCGCCCCTTTGCCACGGCCACGGCGGCCTTGAGCCGCTCCGGGTTGTCGCCCACTACGGTGTGGTAATAGACATTGATGCCGATCTCACTGAGCATTTGGGAGATGTCCTGGGCGTCGGTGTTGGCGATGTTGCCCAGCAAAAGCTCCGTTCCCACGGAGATGATTTCGGCTGTGTGCGTCATGGATATGGCCTCCGTTATGATGATTTGCGCGTGTAGCTTACGCTTTTTTGTCCCGCTTGAAATATTTGTCCAGCTGCTCTTTCATGCTGTCCGGCATCCCCGTCCTGACGGGCAGGAACCGGGCGTTGGCTGTCCGGGTGATGATCCCGGCGGAGAAGGCGAAGATATCGCCCATAGCCGCCGCGCTTAAGGGGAAGAGCAGATCCTGATGGATGTGGATCCCGGCGGTATTCGTGCGGCGGGTGATGCCCAGGGCCGGAACGCCCCTGTCCGCGAAGGGCGCGGAGTCGGAGGAGTGGACCTTCTGGACGAAGTTGGCCGGCCAGCCCACCTCGTGGGCGTACTGTTGGGCGAAGTGGAGAAGATCGTCCCCGCCGGTGACGTAGATCTCGTTGGGGCCCAGGACGGTGCCGCACATGTCGAAGTTGAAGCAGAACTTCACCTGGGGCATCAGCTCCCCGTTCTGTTCGATCCACGCCTTGGAGCCGAGTAACCCCTGCTCCTCACTGCCGCACCAGATGAACCGCAGCGTGCGCCGGGCCGGGTGCTTCACAAAATGCCTGTAGAGCGCCATCAGATTCGCCGCCCCCGTGGCGTTGTCCCAGGAGCCGGCGCCGATGGGCACGGAGTCGTAGTGGGCGGTGAGAACGACGGATTCCCCGGGGGCTTCCGTCCCCGGCACCACCGCCAGCACGTCCCGGGAGGTGTTTTCCACGTCCCGCTGGACAAGCTCCAGCCGGACGGTTCCCGCCCCGTCCCGTACCAGCTCCGTGGCGTCCCGGCCCGTGATCATAAAGCCCGGGACGCGCCCAACCTCCTGCATATAGGGCCGGATGGCGCGGGCATAGAGATCCTCGCCGCTCTCGTCGTCAAACCACTTGCCCTGGAGGGTGATGAACGCGGAGGCCTTCTTCTCCACCAGCAGCTTGTAGGCCTCAAAGGTGAGGGCGTTGAGCAGGACGGCGTACCCCTCCAGGCTTTCAAGCCCGCCGTACTCCTCCTCCGTCCCCATAGGGGCGTAGAGGAACTTAAGCTCCGCCCCGCCCTCGGGCAGAGAACCGGACAGCCAGTAGGGCACGCACGCCACGGCCCGCTCAAAGGGCGACGTGACGGTCATGGAGCAGACCTCCACCTCCGAGGCGGGGACGGTGAAGTCCATCAGCTCCCCCCGGCCCCCGGCGGCCCCGATCTCCTCCAGCAGGAGGTTGGCGGCGCGCAGCTCGTCCTCCGTCCCGCCGTAGCGTACAAAGCTGAGCTTTTCCACCAGACCCAGCTGATAGTTTCCTGTTTCCATGGTCATATTCCTCCTGTTATTTGGAAATTGTTACGCTCTCGATCCCCGCCAGGGCCTCCGCCGCAAGGCCGTCCACGTCCAGGGGGCTTTCCGCCTCCAGAACCTCCTCCAGACGCGGTTTTGTCCGGGGGTGGCGGGGGGTAAAGACGGTACAGCAGTCCTCATAGGGGAGGATGCTCGTCTCAAAGGTGCCGATTTTTCGGGCGATCTCGATGATCTCCCGCTTGTCCATGCACACCAGAGGGCGCAGGACGGGGATCTTCACCGGCTCCTGGGTCACCGCCATGGCCTGCATGGTCTGGCTGGCCACCTGCCCCAGACTCTCGCCGGTGACGATGGCCCCGCAGTTGTCCCGGAGAGCGATCTTTTCGCAGATGCGGGTCATGAACCGGCGCATGATGACGGTGAAATATTCCTCCGGGCACTTGTCCCGGATCTCCTCCTGGATGTGGGTGAAGGGCACGATCTCCAGCTTCATCCGCCCGCACCAGGGGGCCAGGATCCGCGCAAGGTCGATGACCTTCTGCTTGGCCAGCTCCGAGGTGTAGGGGAAGGAGAAGAAGTGGACGGGGATGATGTGCACGCCCCGTTTGGCGGTCATCCAGGTGCTCACCGGGCTGTCGATGCCCCCGGAGAGCATGGAGACGGCGGAGCCGCAGGAGCCCACCGGCATCCCCCCGGCCCCCAGGGCGGGGACGGAGTGGACATAGGCGGCGCTCTCCCGGATCTCGACGTTGACGGTAAGCTCCGGGTCGTGGACGTCCACCGCCACGTCCGGGAAGGCGTCGGACAGAAGCCCGCCCACGGTCTGGCTCACCTGGATGCTTGTCAGCGGGTATGCCTTGTCCGACCGCTTGGACTCCACCTTGAAGCTTTTCGCCCGGGCAAAGTCCCCGGCCAGATAGCGTCTGGCCGTCTCAAAGATGGCCTCGGGCGTCTTTTCGCAGGCCGCCGCCCGGACCACGGCCACAAAGCCGAAGATCTGCCTGGCCGCCTCGAAGGCCGCGTCCATGTCGGCCTCCCCGTCCAGCGGCTCCACATACACGGTGGACTGGACGGCGTATATTTTGAATTTCCCGATGTGAGCCATCCGCCGGCGCACGTTGGAGACCAGCTTATCCTCAAAAACCCGCCGGTTCAGACCCTTCAGGACGATCTCGCCCTGCTTGAGTAAAAGTATATCGTTCATGGGTTCCCCCTTATTGTTCTACTTTGAAATCGTAGGCCCGGTACTGGATGGCCTCGGCCAGGTGCTGAGGCAGGATATTTTCACTGCCGGCAAGATCCGCGACGGTGCGGGCCACCCGGAGGATCCTGTCGTGACTGCGGGCGGTGAGGCCCAGCCGGTCAAAGGCGCTTTTCATCAGCTTTTCCCCGGCCGCGTCCAGCTCACAGAAGCAGCGGATCTCGTCGGGGCCCATCTGGGCGTTGGAGACCGTGCGCCGGCCGGCGTACCGCCGCAGCTGGCGCTGCCAGGCGGCGTTGACCCGCTCCCGGATGGCCGCGCTGGATTCCGCCGGCGCCCTGTCGCGCAGATTCTCGAACTCCACGGCCGGGACGTCGATGTGCATGTCGATGCGGTCCAGCAGCGGCCCGGAGACCTTGGACCGGTACGCCGCCACGCTCTGGAGGGTGCAGGAGCACCGCCCCGAGGGGTGGCCGAACCAGCCGCATTTGCAGGGGTTCATGGCGCACACCAGCATGAACCGGCTGGGATAGGTGACCGTCCCGGCGGAGCGGGAGATGGTGACGCGCCCGTCCTCGATGGGCTGGCGCAGGGCCTCGATCACGTCCCGGTGAAATTCCGGCAGCTCATCCAGAAAGAGGATGCCGTTGTGGGCCAGGGAGATCTCCCCCGGCTGGAGCTGCGCCCCGCCGGACATGGCCGCGTAGGACAGCGTGTGGTGAGGGGAGCGGAAGGGCCGCTCGGACAGGATATGCTGTCTGCCCACAGTCTGCCCGGCCACCGAGTAGATGGCGGTGGTCTCCAGCTGCTCCTGACGGGACATATCCGGCAGGATGGTGGGCAGGCGCTTGGCCAGCATGGATTTTCCGGCCCCCGGGGGGCCGATGAGCAG
>CANQBA010000057.1 GCA_947589545.1 uncultured Oscillospiraceae bacterium
CAAGAACGTGAACTTCTCCTTCAATCCCGCCCTCTGCCACCTCTTCGGCGCCGACGGAAACAACCTGCTGTAATTCACTGTAAACCTTTTGATCCCCCGGCCAACAGGCCGGGGGATTTTATTGCATTTTTCTTCCCGGTGGGCTATAATGGCGCTATGGATCGAAAGGAAGTGAGCCCATGGACGGATTTGCTCTGTGGCCGGGAGGGCCGTGGATGGAATCGTCCCCGGACGCCGAGCCGGTCTGCACCGACTCCGTTCTGTTGGCCGATTTTCCCTCCCTCCAGGGCGTCACAAGGGCGGCGGACTTCGGGGCGGGGAGCGGCGTCCTGTCGCTGATCCTGGCCGCCAGATCTCCCCTTCTCCACATCGACCTGGTGGAGCTGTCCGGCCCTGCCGCCGCCGTCGCGGAACGGAATGTGGCGCGCAACGGCCTGGATGCGCGTCTGCGCGTCCTGCGGCGGGATCTGCGCACCCTGACGGAGGCGGAGACGGGGCGGTATCAGCTGATCGTCTCCAATCCCCCCTATTACGCCCCGGGCTCCGGTACGGCCCCGGCCGCCCCCCGGCAAAACGCCCGGCAGGAGCTCTCCTGTACCCTTTCGGAGCTGGCGGAGAGCGCCGCGCGGCTTTTGGGCGACGGCGGGCGTCTGGCGCTGGTCTATCCCTGCCAGCGTCTGAGCCTGGCGCTGGTCACCCTGACGGCGGCGCGGCTGGAGCCCAAGCGATTGCGGCTGGTGCAGGCACGGGCGGACAAGGATCCCGCCCTGGCCCTCATTGAGTGCCGGAAGAGCGGACGTCCGGGCCTCCGGACGGAACCGGTACTGATCCTGAAAAATCCCGACGGCACGGACGCCGCCGAGGCGCGGCGGATCTACCGCATGGAGGAAAAACAATGACAGGTACCCTGTATATCGTGGGCACGCCCATCGGCAACCTGGGCGACATCTCCCCCAGAGCCGTGGCCACCCTGGAAAAAGCGGATTTTGTGGCGGCGGAGGACACCCGCGTCACCTTAAAGCTGTTGACCCATCTGGGCCTCCAGCGCCCTCTGGTGAGCTACTACGAGCACAACAAGGCCGAGAGCGGCGCCGCCATCCTGCGCCGGCTCCTGGCGGGGGAAAGCTGCGCCCTGGTGACGGACGCCGGGATGCCCGCCATCTCCGACCCCGGCGAGGATCTGGTTCGGCTCTGCGCGGAGAACGGCGTCCCCGTTCTGGTGGTGCCCGGCCCCAGCGCCGTGATCTCCGCCCTGGCACTGTCCGGCCTCCCCACGGGCCGGTTCACCTTTGAGGGCTTCCTGTCCGTCAACAAGAGCGCCCGGTTCGAGCACCTGGACTCCCTGCGCCGGGAGACGCGCACCATGGTCTTTTACGAAGCGCCCCACAAGCTCTCGGGGACGCTCCGGGATATGCTGGAGGTGCTGGGCGACCGGCCCGTGGCCCTGTGCCGGGAGCTCACCAAGCTCCACGAGGAGACGGTTCGCACCACCCTGGCCCGGGCGGCGGCCTACTACGCCGAAAACGCCCCCCGGGGGGAGTATGTGCTGGTGGTGGCCGGCGCGGCCGAACCGCCGGAGCCCGCCGCTTCCCTGGAGGAGGCCGTGGCGATGGCGCTGGAGCTGCGGGCCTCCGGCATGAGCCTCAAGGACGCCGCCAAACGCGCCAGCCAGCGCACCGGCGTCCCCAAAAACGCCATCTACGACGCGGCGGTGGGGAAATGAACGGCGGGGGAATATGACCGTCGCCCCTCGATCGGTTCGGGGCCCCGGGAACCACGATCCAGGGCCGCCGCGCGGGATGGGCCGGGTATCACGCGGGGCGGAACTCCGAGAGTATTTCAAAAACTATTTTTTGCCGCTTTCTGTTGACTTTTGCCATTTTTAGTATTAAAATTCCCATTGCAAAAAAATGATGGGAGGTTTTTTCATGTCTGGGGAAAAAGTAAAAAAGATTGATTGGGGTTACACACTGATTTACATCTTCGCACCCATTGTACTTATCGTTGTGGGTACGTTTCTGGCGGTGAAGCTGATGCCCGACAGCAGCGCGGGTTCGTTCATTCCCATGGTCCTTTTCCTGCTCTCCATGGCCTGGTGGCTCTTGGGCGGCAGGAACGCTCTGAAAAACGGGGCGAACAAGCTGGCCAAAGAGATGGACGCGCAAGGACTCACCCGCAACATGACCTTCAACGGCAGGGGCTGTGTGGTCGTTGTGGACACCGTTCACGGCAAGCTCGGCCTCGTATACGCCCGGAACCCCCGCAAGCAGTACATTATTCCCGCCTCCCGGGTGGAGAATGCCTGGGTTGACGACGGTAGATCCGGCAAGGGGATCACGGAGGGCAGCGGCCGCGTCAGCTTCCTCTTCACCGTGGACGGCGTGAAAAACCGGGTGGACACCTTCACCTCCAACACCAGATTCAAGATGAACGACAACCGCATCCTCACCGGCATCTCCAAGGCAGATTCCATGGTGGAGCTGATCAACGCCGCGAAGGAGGCCGCCCGCTGATGGGCCTGTTTTCAAAGGGCCCCAAGGGCGAGAAGTGCAAGGTCTGCAAGGCGATCCTGGAAAAGAGGGAGGAACGGCTCTACGCCATGCCCGGCGTCTATGTGGGGCACTATAAGGAGCATCCCCACGGGGCCTGGTATCGGGATAACCTGGTCCCCATCGACTCCAAGGCCCAGATCCCCACTGGCATATACGCCGCCCGGGTGGAGCTTTTCAAATGCCCCCGCTGCGGCAAGGAAAAGGCCGTTGTCCACCCCTTCCTCTCTGTGCGCGACAGCGAGGTGACCGAGTTCCCCGTCACGCTGGAGTATCTGGAGCTGGATGCCTTTCTGGGAAGATGAACGATTCCCGCGGGCGAAATGCGGCAGGTTATAAAACAGTATTAAAAAGGCCGTTGACTTTTCACTGGCGAGCCGGTGTGTCAACGGTCTTTTCCGGTATTCAGTTTTCAGGCTTTTCGAACAGGTAAAGACGCGAAGCGGGTTTATCTGTTCGGCAAGTACACTGGGGATATATAGAACCTAAAGGGTTTTGCAACGTCTCAACAAATGAGAATTCAACCCTCGAATGCGAACAGATTTCCAAGCGGGATAGTAAAGCCTAATGACTGATACATTTTGATGTCGCAATCCGCACATCCAATTGTGAGAGAACCCACACCGCTTTCTTGATAAGCAAATCTGACTAACTGTCTTGCAATTCCTTTGTGCCGATATTCGGGAACAATGTAGAAATCTTCAAACACGCCGCCTATTTTGTAGTTAACGGTTGATCGACAAAAACGGAGTGGCAAGATTATCGTCTGAATTTAGCACTCTTTCTCTGAGAGTGCTAATATTAACAAAAAATTCATATTCCTTCCATGAAATGTTCATAAAGCGGGTCTACAATGCAAACCATAAGGCAAGGCAATCAGGCCAAGCCCGGAACCGACCCCGGCCTGCCCTGTCGGCACATAAAAATACGCGGCAGACATAATAATATTTTATGGAGGTATTTATTATGTTTGAACTCAGACCTTTCCATCGCAATCAGGAACTCACCTACAACCCCTTCAAGGCCATGGAGGACTTTGAAAAGCGCTTCTTTGAGGATCCCTTCACCGGCTTCTTCGAGACGGGTGATATCGCGGAATTTAAGACCGATATCTCCGATCAGGGCGACAGCTATCTGCTGGAGGCCGACCTGCCCGGCTTTGACAAGAAGGACATCCATCTGGACGTCCAGGGCGACGTGCTGACCATCAACGCCGAGCGCCACTCCCAGCACGAGGACAAGGACAAGAAGGGCAATTATGTCCGCCTGGAGCGCTCTTACGGCCAGTACAGCCGCCAGTTTGACGTCTCCGGCATCGACGCCCATGGCATAAAGGCCAAATACGAAAACGGCGTTTTGAAGCTCACCATGCCCAAGAAGCAGGAGACGCTCCCCGAGAGCCACACCCTTGAGATCGAGTAAACCGTCCACAACGCGAAAAGCCGCAGTCTCTGACCGGCGGCTTTTCGCGTAATTATACAAAAACAAGGAGGAATGTTAGAGGAATTTTGGAACGCGGTCAAATTCTGAACGTAATCTATTAATAAAAAAATTTGGGGGTACAGATACATATGGAAAAAATCATTTCCGCCATTTTCAAGGTCGAGAGCGAGGGCTTTCAGGCCATCACCGAGCTCCAGGGAGCGCCGATTACCAACGAATACACCGTTTCACAGGCGGTGCTGGTGAAAAAGGAAAAAGGCGTTATCCGAGTACTGGACACCTTTGACACGGGGCTGGAGACCTCCAACGATACGGCCACGGGCAGCCTTGTCGGGAGCCTGCTGGGCATCCTGGGCGGCCCTCTGGGCGTGCTGCTGGGCGGGAGCATCGGCATCCTGGCCGGCGGCGCCATCGACGCCGGGGACGCGGCCCACAACGCCTCCCTCATCGAGATGGTCACCGAACAGCTGGTGGACGGCGAGGTGGTGCTGATTGCCCTGGAGCAGGAGGCCGTGGAGGGCGCGGCGCGTAAAGCGCTGAGCAAGTTCGACACCTCCATCGTGGAGGAGGACGCAGCGGAGGTGGCCGAGGAGGTCAAGGCCGCCCAGGAGGCCCAGAGAGAGATGGAGCGGGAGGCCCGCGCCAAGCTGCGCGAGGCCCGGAAGGCGGAGCGCAAGCAGAAGGTGGAAGAGAATCGGGCCAAAATCAAGGCCGATTTCGACGCCTTCAAGGCAAAATTCAAGAAGGACTGAACCGTCCGAACAGTTAAAAAGCTCCCCGATCCGCACCGGATCGGGGAGCAGGCTGTCAGCAAAAGAAAATAAGGCCATCTCCCGGCGGGTGTCCGAGGACGCGCTTTCAGCCGCTGACTGCAGCCTACATGTTGCCGCCGGGAGACGGCCTTATTTTTTACCTTTATTTCTTTTTCCTGGTTTTCAAAACTTCCGCAAGGTCTTTGTCCTCCACATAGGTACCGGAATTTTGATCCCGGCGGAGAACTGTAAGCATACGGTCGGCAAAAAGCCGGTGCAGACTGCGGGTCAACCCTTTGAACATACCGCCTCACTCCTTTTCGCATGGGTTCCTGTGGCTTGAAATGTTGGCGGTCCCTTCATTGGGACCTTTCTTGCTTACATGCGCATTATACGCCGGTTTGGCCGGAAAATAAACAGCCCAACCTGACAAATCGAACAAAAACAGACCACGATTTTTGTGCAATGTGTCACGAAAGCGGTCTTGACGCGGCGCATTGGGAGCGGGTATAATGGGTTTACAGTGGCACGGAACCGGCTCTGTGCCGCGTGGAATCGAGAAAAGGCGGCGATCCCATGGCTTTTTATGAAAAAACGTTGAAAAGCGACATCATCTATGAGGGCCGCATCATGCGCGTGCGCAGCGACACGGTGGAGCTCCAGGACGGCGAGACCGCTTACCGGGAGGTGGTGGATCACACCGGCGGCGTGGGCGTTCTGGCGGTGACATCGGAGGGAACCGTCCCCATGGTGCGCCAGTTCCGCTATCCCTTCATGGCGGAGACGCTGGAGATCCCCGCAGGGAAGCTGGAGCAGGGGGAGGAGCCTATGGCGTGCGCCGTCAGGGAGCTTTCGGAGGAGACGGGCTATACAGCCGGGCGGTTTATCTCGCTGGGGACGCTCCTGCCATCGCCGGGGTATTGCGCCGAGACGCTGCACATCTTCCTGGCGCTGGATCTGACGCCGGGGAAAGCCCATCTGGATCAGGGGGAGTTTTTGAACGTGGAGTATTATCCCCTGAAAAAACTCCACGAGATGACCATGGCGGGGGAGCTTGTGGACGCCAAGACCGTCCTGGCCGTGCTGAAAGCGGAAATTTACCTGGGAGAATTGAAATAAACCTCTTTACAAATCAGGAAAATGTGATATAATAGATAAGCTGTTTGAAAAACAGCCTATCAGGGCCTGTAGCTCAGTCTGGGAGAGGATACGGGCCGCTTATAGCCCCCAAAAATCTACCCCCGCAACTCATTCGCAGGCATCCGGTTCGCACCGCTTAAAATTGAATAATTGGAAATATATGGGCCCATAGCTCAGCTGGGAGAGCGTTCGGTTCGCATCCGAGAGGTCGAGGGTTCGAGTCCCTTTGGGTCCACCATCAGGCAAATGTCAGGAGTGTTTCTGCTCCTGGCATTTTGTTTTCCTCCGTCTCCTTTTCGAGATAGAGCTGTTGGAACTCCTCAAAGGAGACGTTGAACTCTATGCTTATCTCATAGTCACGGCGGACATAGATGGCTTTCACAAACTGCGCTATGAGCATTTTCTTGGCCTCAAAGGTGCAGTTGTCATAGAGGTCGGCCCAGGTTATGAGCTTTTCGTACTCCTTTTTTATTTGGTCGGCGCCATTCGCCAGGGTCACAAGCCCCGCCTCGGCCTCGTCGATTTGGTGTTTAAGGAGGTGTATCTGTTCCTCTGTCTCGGTCAGCAGGCTGTTCAGCAGGTCCACATTGAGCTTGCTCAGACCTTGTATCACCTTTACTGTCTCAGTGCGGAGGGCTTGGTATTCCTTTTGCTTTTCCTCGTACTGGCCTTTCAGCAGATTTACCTTTGCCTGAAGGTAGTCCGTCTCTCTGAACCGCTGTTCTTTGATAAGCGCCTGCGGCGGCGTCTCCCTGATCCGCTCAAATTGCATACGGATGATTTTGTCGATCAGGTTGTCCAGCTTATCCACGCCATATCCTGATTGCCCGTCGCACTCTCCGGGGTGCCGCACGTTGTAGTGGCACTGGTATCTTGCCCTGATTTTCCGGCGGATCGTGCCGTCCTTACGGACATATTTTCGTCCGCTGGTGGTCAGCGTCAGGCGTCCGCCGCAATGTCCACAGTAGACGTTACCGACCAGCAGCGATCTGCCACTTGTATTGAGGGGGACGTTGCTGTGGTGCTTGAGCCTGTCGCTCATAAGCTCCTGCGCCCTCTGGAATGTGGCCTCGTCGATGATTTGAAGCTCCGGGATCAGCTCGGAGGTGCAGTCGCCGTTGTGGATAACGCCGGTGTAGAGGGGGTTTTTGATGATACGGTTGATGGACGTGGTCGGAATGTTCCGGCCTTTTTTGTTTTTGACGCCCTGCTCCGTGAGAAATTTGCATATTCTCTGCGCTCCGTAGCCTTCGGTGACGTACTTCTCAAAAATGAGCCTTACGACCTCCGCCTCGTCCGGCTCCACGGCCAGGTCGCCCACGGCCTGGTTCTTCTTGTTGAGCCGCCCCTTTTTCTCCAGCCGGTAGCCGTAGGGAACGATGCCGCCGGTGTAGTGTCCCTCCTGTGTCAGCTGTTCCATGCGGGTCTTGACGCGCATGGAGGTCTTGATGCTCTCGCCGGAGGCTTGCCAGTAGCGTATGTAGTTCAGGAGCTTGTCAACGTGGGTATCAAATCTCTGCTGGCCCTCCATGGCGCTCCAGACCTCGATGCCGTTCTTGACGAACCACTCCACCACGAAGGGCGTCTCATCGTCCCGGCGGCCAAGGCGGTCAAACATGAACACAAGCAGTACGTCGAAGGCATGGGCCAGAGCCGCACGTTGGATCTCCTGAATGGCATCCCGGTCCTTGGCCGAGACCTTGAAGCCGGACACGCCTTTTTCCGAAAACTCCTTGACGATTTCCCAGCCGGGCTGTCTCTGACAATATTCCCGGCAGAACTGCTTTTGCATGGGGATGTCGTCTTTCTCCACCTGCCCTATCGTGGAAACACGGTAGAGGCAGTAAACACGTTTCCTTTCGGAATTGCTTGAAATTTGGTCTAACATTTATTCCTCACTTTCCCGGAATAATTGTTATTGCGTCTTTAGTTTTCAAGGTGCTATCTACACCTATATTATCTCATATTTGAACGAATTAAGCAAAAAATCAGCTATTTGTGGCCCGTATGCCGGCAATCAGTGTACTTTGAATCGCCTTTATTGCCGATGGGTTTTCCCGCTCGCTATATCGGATCGTGACCTTGTGACCGTCCACTGCGAATGTCTGTTGTCCCGCTCCCCTATTGGGATTGGGTAAACTTCTTTTCTCCATAAAGTTCTCCTTAATTCGACAAAGGCCGCGTCCTCGTGCGGACACGGCCTTTGATAATGCAAAAACAGTTGATTTCAGGAGCATACTGAACGGCGCTGGCGCGCCTGACACGGGAGTTGCACCCCCTGCGGTTCTCACAGGTCATCCTCTTTGCCTGCGACGGCTCATGGTCCGGGTGGGACCACTTCAACGCTCGGACGCGAGGACAAGTTTATCATTATACTGATATGCGGGTCATCACCAGCCAGACTTGCCACGGTCTGTTTGTGCGCTCTGTGGCCGCTCGCCCTATACCTCCTTCCTCACGGTGGGGTCATGGCCTGCCACTGTCCGCACGGCTCTCCCTTCCGGGCCGCATATCAAACGTATCCAGTAGACCTATTCAATTTCCGAACTGTCGCCAGCCCGCACAGGCCCGCCCCTCGGTGGGCTTGTGCCGATTGGCGAATGTCGAAATGCGTCTCAAATTGAGACGCATTAGCCGGGCCGGGTTTCCCGTCAGGGTCAGAACTCTTTTTGCCGCCGGAGAAACGCCGCGAGGATGTCCAAAAACTCCCCGTTGGTGGGCTGGCCGGTGAGCCGTGTGCCGGCGATCTGGCACATCAGCTCCCGGTCGCCCCGTGCCCAACAGTTATGAATGAGCGTCCGAAGATTCCGCTCCACCGATTCGGGGGTGACGCCAAACCTCCGGGCCGTGTCAGGGTAGAGGGCC
Source organism: uncultured Oscillospiraceae bacterium (assembly GCA_947589545.1). GTDB lineage: Bacteria > Bacillota > Clostridia > Oscillospirales > Oscillospiraceae > RUG626. The sequence goes on from CANQBA010000057.1 coordinate 8,750, forward strand.
TTGGTCACAAGGGTCGCGTTGACCGGGTCCTGCTCAATGAGGCCCACCATGTAGACGGCGTAGTGGAAGCCCCTCAGATTGCCCGTGCCGCCCAGGCTCCGTATAAGCTGCTCCGCGTCCATAGTCACGCCCTCAGAGCCAGTCGGCCAGCACGTCCATGAGGGCCGTGGGCGTTACGGTGTTTCGGCTCAGCTTGTCCATCAGATCCTCGATGCGCTCACGGCTCACGGTCAGGCCGGGGATCATAGCATGGGTGTCGCCGTTCAGCTCGTCGATCTTCACGCCGAAGCTCTCCAGCCCATCCTCCCCGCCGTCAACGATGATGGAATATGTGAGGGCCAGCATCCCCCCGGTGTCTGTCTTTGCCTGCTTTGCGGCGCATGTGATTTCCCGCATGGCGTATCGCCTCCTCACTAACCGTGAGAAAAAACGCCGTTTTCACAACCCCCTTTACAGAAATTTTTTAAGAAATTTTTCCATGTTTCGGAGTTCTCGCTGGATCGAGTTATCAACCGCCGCTATACTGATACCCTCGCTTCTGGCTATGGCCTCCAGGTCAAGGTTCAGGAAGTACCGTGCGTATATCCGCTTGGCCTGCTTGTCCGGCAGAGACGCGATGGCGGCGTGGAGCTGTTCCATCGTGACCTTGCGCTCGTAAATCTCCTCCGGCGACACGGAGAGGAAAACGGCCTCATACTCGATGCCGTCGCCACGGTCAAGGGAGTATTGGGCGTGATGGTAATATGTACGCCGCCGATAAGCGGCCTCCTTGCGGTCATACTCCCGCATAAGCGCGGCCACCTCGTCGGGTACGGTGATGATAGTATCGGTTTTATATATTTCGGGATATTGCTCCCGCAGATTTATCTCAGTCATATTGACCTCCGTTTCAGCAAGTTGGGTTGGTTGGCTGAAACGGAGGCCGGGGGAGAGCGGCACCCTACGAACAGGGCGCTGATTGCTATACGCTCGGATGTATAAAATAGAAAAACCGCAGAGGTACATAAACCTCTACGGTTATAAGAACGATAATATCCATAAACAGGATATACATTTTCTACCTGTTCGCCAGAATGATCCCATTTTGTGGCGGAACTTTTTTTGAGCCTTTGTTCACAAAGGAGTAAAATGGATCACGACACCTGACGCTGTGGATCATCAGGGCAGGATCGTACAACGACCAGCGCAAAAGAAAACCCTCCAAACTCAAACGGGTTTGGAGGGTCATTATTAATTAGGCATGGAAATGTGGCTCACCAAAACGCCGTTTTTTTCTTTGGTGGGTCTGCACCATCATGTCACATTATTATACTTATGTATTGGCGCTTGCTGCATGGTTGAATCTGTTAATATAGCTGATATGTTTAATCAGCTTCAAACGCCATTACTATCTTTGGAAAATCAGGTGAAATCTTGGAACAGAACAAAGCGTTGTATTTTTTGCTTCTGCTTCCAGGCTGTATTCATCATCGGCGGACATAAGTAAAAACGGGGTTGAATTGCCATTTTCCCGAAGCTCCTTGAGTAAATCAAGACCTGTTCCATCGGGCATATTATAGTCAGAGCAAATCGCGTCTACGCTGATTTTGGGGAGAAGTGATCTTGCCTCCCGTACTCCATTAGCAATGTATAGGCCGTATTTTCTTTCCAACAGTTGGGCCAGAAGTCTTGTAAAACCTCTATCATCATCAATTATCAAAATTTTCTTCAAGGAAAATCCACCCCTCCCTGCGTTATAATGTAGGAAAGCACATTAGTCCTTGGCTCCACAATATGACCAAAGATTTCTGATTTCTCCGGAAATTTCGTCATATGACCAGGTCTTACAGTTGGAGGGCCGGTTTGGGTCATAGACTTGAAAGCCCTCATCATCGCAAGAGACGAGAACTATGTAATGGCCTGTTTCTGTAAAATGACCGGGGCCCATTATGCAGATAATCGGATGACCATCGTCCAACTCATCACGCATGGTGGACTCCCACAATGGCAGTTCTTTGGCGGTTAGCCCCAGCTTTTCAGCCCCCTCGGAAAAAAGCAGCCATGCGGTGCCGTTACCGGGGACGCAATAACCCTCACGGGTTGCAAAATCAGCTATATACGCCGGTGTCAAGGTGCCGTCACCAGTCAATCCCATAGCTACCATGCTGAGAGCTGTCGGGCCGCAGCCGGTATATCCAATCAGTCCCTCTCCGTAAAGGCAGTACCCCCATCGCCTGTCCCATTGGGTGAAATATGGGATTGTGCCAACAGTGATTTCCGAAGATAAGTCCAATTCCAAATCGTAATCCTCAATACCGGCGTAGGCATCCACAAACGCCGAGGCTTCCGGATTTTTTTCAGACAGTTCATTAAGGGCCTCTTGTATTCCATAATCGTCTGTTTCCGGTGCCTCCGGTTTTTCGTAATCGTCAAACAGCTCCTTTAATGTACCTTTTATTGTACCTGTGCCAACAAACGAACTGACAACTGCGTAAGCGAGTGCCACAAGAAGCAACAATATCAAAACCACCTTGAACGGACGTCCCGAACTTGTCTCTGATTGTCTCATCATAATTCCTCTTTCTTTATACCACTAACTAAATTGTAATATGTGTTTGATGTGATCCGATAAACAATGACGTACAGTACGGCAACAAAAGCCCCGATAATAACGGTCACACGCAAAAACAGCGGTTCATTGGACAGCTTGAAAACAAGCAGCAACCTTTGAATCAGGGGAAAAGCGAACATAAGATGCACCATGGCAAGCAGCAATGGGAAGAAGAACACCGTCAGCATTTGAGAATTGATGCTTTTTCGTATCTCATTCTTTGTCATTCCGATTTTTTGCATGGTTTCAAACCGGGGCTGGTCCTCAAAACCCTCCGTCAGCTGCTTGTAGTAGATAATGAGCACGGCGCCGGCAACAAAGACGATACTGAGGACGACGCCCAGGAAGAATATTCCGCCGTACATGGCAAACTCACCGCCTCCGGCATTTTCCCTGGAGTTGCTGTTTAACCCCACAAATCCGTACTCCTGGCACAAATCATCAAGCGTAATACGGATGTCGTTATAAAGATCCAACTGCTTTTCCGGCTTCAGGCTTGTGTCGAAATTGTACACCCAATCAAATGAAGCGAACACGGACTCATTGAACTCCGGCAGAGAGACAAGTGTGCGCGTCATCTCATCAAAATCCGGTATGATGACCGCTATTGTAGACTTGTCCACAACCATCGCCCTCGAACCGGCGTACATAAATTCCTCCAGGTTTCTCTTGATTTCCCACTCCATCCCTTTCATGGATATGTTGTCGTCATCATAGTCGTTTCCAAAAGTGAATATGAATGCCTGCCCTGGACCCAGCGTAAAGTCTGTTCCCATAACAGCATTGTAATCTTCCAGGGGAATAAAGTATAAATCCCGTTCCCACCCTGGAACGCCGACATTGACAAGCCTGTATCCATAACTGTTCTTTGGGGATGCGTTTTTTTCTTCCAAAACAGTCAATAGTTCGGCTTTAAGGTCTGATAAGGCGGAACTATTTAATGTATCCGGGTCCGGCGCTACGAAGTCCAGAGTAAATTCTCTGGGATTATCCACATAGAAGTCAAACTTGGTGCCATAGAGCAGACAAGCTGTTGAGGAAATCATGACAAGGACCATGGTAATAAGAATACATATAGAGGCAAGCCCCGCCCCGTTGCGTTTCATACGGAAGGCCATTGAGGAAACAGGAACGAAATGGGCGGGCTTGTAGTAATAGCTTTTGTCTTTTTGCAGAATACGGCAAAGAAGTACAGAGCCCGAAACCATGGTGATATACGTTCCCATTATCACCAAAAGCACCGCAATAAAGGCAACTGCGAGTAATGTCCTTGACGAGGAAAAGTTTGCAGTTACAGATATAAAATACCCCAATGCCAGGAGCGTGACCCCGCAAAGTCCCAGCGTTGCGTTTGCTTTTGGCGGCCGTTCTCCGGCGTTTTCACTGCGCAAAAGAGAAATGGCAGTGGACACATTTATCTGCCTTTGGGAGTTCAAGAGCTGAAGGATGAAAACGACTGTATAGATTGCCACGGTCATACATACCGCTTTCGGTTGTACAGTCAGCTTATAACTGCTCTCCGCTCCGATGATTTTCACCAATCCCAGTTCAGCAAATTTTGAGCAGGCGATTCCCAAAACAAGTCCCGCGCAAATGGAGATAACTGCGACGATAGCCGTTTCCCGCTCTATAACCTTCCCGATGTTCCCCTTGTCCATGCCAAAAATGTTATAAAGGCCGAACTCTTTCTTGCGGCTGCGCATGAGAAATGCGTTGGCGTAGGACAGAAACACGCAAGAGAATACCGCGAGGACCCACCCGCCCAGATTGAGCGTAAACCTGATTGTTTTCACTCCGACTATATCGGAAATGGTGTCGGTATATTGCAGAAATGACACGATGTAGTACATCGCAATCAAAACGACACACATAATGATATAGGGGAAGTATATCCGTTTGTTTTTTCTGATGCCATCGGCGGCAAGGTGTGGATAGAAGCCCGTTTTCATCCCCTGTTCCTCCCTGTCGCAAGCAATACCATCGTATCGGATATTTTCTGATAGAACTGCTCGTTGGTAGAACTTCCGCAGTAAAGCTGGTGAAAAACTACGCCGTCCTTTATAAACAGGACACGTCCCGCGGTGCAAGCGGCGTTTATGGAGTGGGTCACCATCAGTATCGTTTGCCCAACTCGGTTGACTTCAGAAAAAAGCCACAGCAATTCATCTGAGGATCGTGAATCAAGGGCACCCGTGGGCTCATCTGCAAGAATCAGCCTGGGCTCAGTGATCAACGCCCTGGCCACTGCGGCACGCTGCTTCTCGCCGCCTGATACCTCATAAGGGTACTTGTTCAGGAGCTTTTGGATTCCCAGTGTTGAGGCTATGGGAACTAACCTGTCGTGCATCTCCTTGTAGGGCCTTCCTGCCAATACAAGGGGCAAATATATATTGTCGGCAAGTGTGAACGTATCCAAAAGGTTGAAGTCCTGAAACACGAATCCCAGATTATTTCTGCGGTATGTGGCAACGGCGGACTCCTTGATTTTGGACATATCCTTTCCGTCCAATATGACCCTGCCGCTGGTGGGTTTGTCCAGCGCGGCAAGGATATTGAGCAGGGTCGTTTTGCCGGAGCCGGATTCTCCCATGATCGCCACATATTCGCCCTGCTCCACTCTGAAATTGATGTCTCTCAGCGCCTCTACCTTGCTGCCCCCAAATCGTGTACTGTAAACCTTTTTAAGGGCGGAAACCTCTAATAAACTCATCAAAAACTGCCTCCTTTATGGATGATCCTATTATAATAAAAGCGGGAAATGTAAAGCCATAACAAAAGCCTTACATTTCCCGCTGCAATTCTTACATTTTTGTAAAAAGTCGATTCTTGTTTATCCCATTTGGGTCAAACGTGATTGAAACGGTCGTCCCTTTTCCAATTTCGGACGATGCGCTGATGTCTGCTCCCAGGTTCTCGCATATTCGCTTGCAAAGATAAAGACCAATACCGCTGGCCGCCTGATCCTCACGGCCATTCATGCCGGTGTAACCTCTTTCAAAAACACGCGGCAGATCCTCCAAGGCGATGCCAATACCCGTATCAGCAATGCAGAGCGTTTTTTCGTCAGACATAAAAATATGAATACTGCCCTCGTGCGTATATTTCAAAGCGTTGGAAAGGACCTGTTCAATCACGAAGGAAAGCCATTTTTCATCCGTCAAAACGGTTTTGTTGATCGGTTCATAGTTGAGCCGGAGCTTACGGTCAATAAACTCCGACGAAAATTTGGCTATGGCGTGCCTAATCAGGACATCGAGCTCATATTCGTCAAATACATAATCGCTGGACTCAGAATTGAGGCGGAGGAAGGCCAACACCATCTCAACGTATTGACTGATCCGCGACAATTCAGAGGTCAACTTGTCCGCAAGAGGCGAATCTTCATTTTGAAGTGTGAGCGACATAGCGGTGATGGGCATTTTGATTTGATGGGCCCATACGGTATAGTAGTCCACCATCTCCTTATAGTCCTCCCTGGCTCTGGTGGTTGACTCCATGACTTCACCGGCCAGGGCCTCAACGATTGCCTGATACCCGTCCTCCTCCAAGCTCTCCACTTCAGGCAGAGAAGTGATCAGCGCCGCCGGGAGCTTGCTGATTTCACACAGACGCCTATATTTTGCCTTTGACCGCAAAAAATCTACGGCAATAAAAATGGCGGCGAGAAACAGGCTGAACAGGATAGGATATAAGACAGCCTCCAACGGCAGACCGTACAAATAGAAGCTGGCCGCAAACGCCGCCGAGATCATAAAAAACACAACTGCGTTCAGCTTATATTTGCGGAAATGAAGGAGTAACAGCTTCATGGATCGTTCCCTCCGTCAATCTCGATGCTATATCCAATGCCGAACCTGGTGGAAATGAAATCCTCAAGCCCATTGGCCTCCAGCTTTTTTCTCAGTCTCGCGATATTGACGGCCAGGGCGTTTTCATCCACAAAGGCTTCCGTTTTCCAGAGGGCCTTCATCAGCGTCTCCCGGCTGACAGCCTTTCCCTTGTTTTTCATAAGACAGTAGAGGATCTGATACTCGTTCTTGGTGAGGGAAATCATCTGGCCGTTATACGAGAGCGTGTTGTCCTCCGTATTCAGCACCGCCCCCCGGTGCTCTAAGACACGGGGACTCAGGCCGAAATCGTAGGCCCGGCGCAAGAGGGATTGGATCTTGGCCATCAGCACGTCCCAGTCAAAGGGCTTGGCGATAAAGTCATCCGCGCCCATCTGGAGGGCCATGACGATGTTCATATTGTCCGAGGCCGAGGAAATGAAGATGATTGGAACTTTGGAGACCCGGCGTATTTCTGCACACCAGTGGTAGCCATTGAAAAACGGCAGTCTGATGTCCATGAGAACAATGTGCGGTTCGTACTGGACAAATTCTTCAAAGACTTTTCTGAAATCCCCAATTATCTGACAGTCTATACCCCACACTTGGACTTGTTTCTCGATTTCTGCGGCTATTCTTGCGTCATCTTCCACAATCAATAAGCGATACATGACTCCTCCTTAACTTCTATCCGTTATTGCCTCTCCGCGAAAAGCATACCATAAACGAGAGAAAAAATAAAGAATGATAAGATTATTTTAAAAAATATTGTCATTTATATCCAAGTCTCGACATTCGGTAGTCGCTCATAATAAGAAATCAGACATCCTACAACAGGATATTCCACATCGTTTATTAAGAGATTTTATTTCTGTAAAATAGGATTAACTATAATATGCAGGAAGTGATTTCAATGAACGAAGGAAACGTCCCTGTTCCCTTTGACTTTACACCGATTGGTCAGGAAATCAAAAAGAACCGCGAGGAGGAGAAGATGACCCGTGAGCAGCTTGCTGAAATTGTCGGATTCGCCCCCAGGCATATTCAAGCTATTGAAAACGAGGGGCAATATCCCAGCTTTGGTCTTTTTGTCCAACTCGTTACCATGTTCAATGTAGCGGTTGACCGTTTTCTTTTCCCGGAGAAAAGTGTCAAAAGCTCTGCGAGACTGAAAATAGACGCTCTGCTTGATGAAAAGAGTGAGGATGGCTTAGCAGTCATTCTTGCGGCGGCGAATAAAATAATCGAAGTCGAAAAAGCAAAATAAGTAAAAAGGCAGACATCCTTCTATGGGCCGTCTGCCTTTTTGCGTCTCAAATTAAGACGCATTATTCGACGTTATATGGCTTATGGATCAATACATTTTCGCTTGATTTCCGCACATTTTGAGTTTACTTGCGAACATTCCTCAACGGTCAGCTCCCGCTCGCTGCCAGTGATTCGATCCGACAGAAAATCCGCGTAGGCACAGAGTAGCGCATCCAAGAGCTTTTCCGGCGTGTCCATAAGGATTGCTCTATACCACTCCTTCCGCATAGGCTCCCAATCCATAAGCGTGTAGCCGTGGCTGGTCAGCACCACCTCGTACAGCGGGTCCTGTTGAAGATAGTCATGGAATACGTCAAGGATTTTTTCAAATGTCATAATGAACACCTCCACAAACAGCCTATCACATAATAGTAAATAACACAAAAAATCGCCGGTTCGGAAATGCGTCTCAATTTGAGACTTATTTCGACGGGGCTTCCGCTCGGTATTATAACACACTTTTATGATTTGGGATATATCCCACACGATATATCCCAAATCTGTTTACACTAACAGTAGCCTTTTGGAGGACGGTGTTAGTGTGAACGCAAAAGAGGCGGTGGCGAAGCGGATACAGACGTTGTGCGCGGAACGTGGGATAACAGTAAACGCCCTTGCCAACCAAAGCGGCGTTGAGCCGTCCACGATTTATAGTATGCTCGGCGCGAAAAGCCAAAATCCCGGTATCGTCACTATCCAAAAGCTGTGTGACGGGTTGGATATTAGTGTAAGAGACTTTTTCGACGATCAGATTTTTGACACTCTTGAGCCCGTGATAAAATAAAATTTGGCCCCGTACCGTCCAATGGACAGTACGGGGCTTTAACTATTGTGTGAAGAATTGCGGCCTGCCAACGCTTGTGAAGCCGGACGTGCCGGTTATGACCACGTTGTTGGAGCCGCTGGAACAGTGGATGACCTGGAGATTGCCGGACCCGTCCCGGCCGCAGACGATGCCGACGTGGGAATCCTCCGGGTAGAATACTAAATCGCCGGGCAGGGCCTCCTCCCAGGTGATGGAGGTGCAATAGGTGTGCTGGGAGTGGGCGCCGCCGCCGTGGCTGATGTGGTATGCGCCGCCCGTGGCGTTGTAGAACACCCAATCCACGAAGCCGGAGCAGTCCAGGCCGTAGGGCCGGTAGGTGCCGGTGGTGGGGCTGCCCTCGGCTGTGACCTTGGTGACAGCGCCCCAGCTTGGATTCCAGCCCAGGCGCAGGCTCTTGCCGCCCCAGAAGTAGTTGACCTTACCGTAGAGCATGAGAGCCGTCCGCACCACCTCCCGCCGCTCCGGGGCGAGGTCCGCGGGGAGGGCGTTCAGGACACGGAAAGCATCTGCGTTGGCGATGGTCAGGCTTTGGGGCAGGGAGGCCAGAGCCGCGGGGTCGGCCAAAAGCTCGTCCAGGGCGGAGTTTTGGTAATCCGTAAAGGCGTAGACCGTCCGCATTTCATCGGCTGTCTTGGACGTGATGGTGATGGTCAACACCTGCTCCGTCCAGCTGTCGTTCACCTCGTCGTTGGGGTTGCTGTCGGGGTGGTTCACGGGAGTGACCTGGCCTGTGACGGCGTTCATGGCCCAGAACGCGGCGGTCAGCCTCGCCACACGGTCGGCGTCCAGCGTGGCCACGTCCACCCCGGCGTCGTTTCCGGCGGTCTGGACGGCGAACACGGCCAGGACCTCGCCCCAGTCGGCCATGTGGCCGTTTATCTGTACGCTGTCGTGAGCCGCCGTCTGCAATTCCGCAAGCCGGGCGTTGAAGGCGCTGTTGATGGAGGCCACGGCCTCCGCCGCGGACACGGTATCCTGGGCATTGCCCCCGTCGCTCCCGGTGAAGAAGATCCCGAAGGGCGAGCTGACGATGGCGGCAATCAGGGCAACCACCAAGAGCGCCACCAGCAGAACGCCGCCACCGGCAAGACCGGCCAGGGCATTTATGATGGTAGACGCCGCCTTTGCCACGGCCTGGACAGCTTTTTTCGCAAAGACCGCCGCGCTTTTGGCGGCTTTCTTGGCCTGTTGCACCGCCACGTTTCGCATCTGGATCTCCGCCGTCTTGCCGAGACTACGGGATGCACGGCTGAGGCCCTTGACGGTGGAGTTGGATGCCTTGGGTCGGAATACAGTCCGCTTGGGGGCTATCGGTCCTGTTTTCGGGGAGGCTCCTCTTGAAGAGGCACGGCTCCGGGGGCAGATGGGATTGATGGATGGAGCGTCAGAAAACGATGTGGATCTGTTTACGGGAGGTTTGAGGTCCACAACGCTTCTGTGATCCCCGCCTTTGGGTCTTGGCATGGTGGGTTTCCCGCCGTCAACGGCGGGCGTATGTACCGTTGTGCGCTCATGGGGCATTGTGGGGGCTTTCTCCTTAATTGAAGCGGTGCGTTGTGCAATTTGTTCTGCTTTTGTCCCTGCACGTGGGGAAAACTCCCTTTCTGTGGGAATAGGGAGGTTATTTTTTGGGCCGCTCCCCGTCGTGGCTTGGCGTGCGGAAATGACAGCTTCGCCGCGCTCCTTTATGATGGGCCTTCCGTTTTGGCTCCGGTCCCGTGGGGTGACGGGCGCAGCCTGCCGTTGAGCTGTGGGGGTGGGCGTAGAGTAACTAACCGGCTCTGCGGTGTCAGGTACAGACGGCCTCGGTTCTGTGATGGTCCTGCCCCTCTCCCCCGAAGGCGCGGCCTCCCGGACTTCACCAGTTGGGGACGCAGGTGGGCCCGAAGTGTGCCGGTCCACAGCCCTATGGGGTGTCACGGGCTTTTCCTTGATGGTCTGCTTTTTCTGCTTGGGAATGGGGCGGCTGACGATCTCATCGACTGCCCATGTCCCCGCGTCCTGCACCTGCTCGGCGGCCTGGGCATCGATGCTCTCACTCTCCGGCCTCTGCTCCAGCTCCTTCACATACTTGTCCTTCAGCAGCTTCGCCGCCTGCTTGGGGTCGATGACCGGGGCGGCGCGGGATTTTGGGCTGTTCCCCTTGGCTTTGGGCTTTTCTTTTATGTCCATGTGATTGCTCCTTTTTCAAGGTCAAAAAATGTGTCTCAATTTGAGACGCATTTCGACAGGGGTTTACTTATCCCCCGGCGCGGTGGTCATCAGGTGGTAAAGCTCTGTATCGCGCGGGAACTCGTTTATGAACGGGACGATGGAGCCGCCGAAGCGGATGAGGCCGTGGCCGGCCTCGGCGCCGGTGATGTAGGACATCTGATTGGAGGAGATATTCAGGAGCTTTGCAAGCTCCACCCGGTCCGTGGCGGCCTGGTTCAGGAGTACGAGGAACTCGCTGTTGGCGAACATGAGCCGGGCGGTGTCAGACCGCAGGCACTCCTCCACGTTCTGCGTGGCGGCGGTCATGGCGCAGGCGTATTTCCGAAAACGCTTCCAGCACTTATATAGGAACTGGGCCGAGTAATGGTAGCGGAAGAACAGATACACCTCGTCCACGAATACCCAGGTGTACTTCCCGGCCAGCCGGTTGGCGGCGACACGGTTCTGGATCGTCTCCAGGGTCACGTTCAGCGCCGTGGGCTTGAGCTGTTCTCCCATCTCGTAGAGGTCAAAGGTGATGAGCCTGTTGGAGATGTCCACATTCGTCTCATGGGCGAACATATTGAGACTGCCCTCCACAAAAAGCTCCGAGGCCAAAGCCAGCTCCTGAGCCTCACGCTCCGGCTGGCGCTTGACCTCGTTTCGCCAGTCGGACAGCACCGGCTGACGGCCCTTGCCGCCGCTCTTGATGAGGTCGTGGTACACGTTGGCGGTGCATCGGTCAATGATGGACTTGTGGAAGGCCCCCAGCTCCCCGGCGCCCATCTGCTGCTCGCATATACTCATCAGAAGCTCGGACTTCATGGCCACGGGGTTTTCGCCGCTGCCGTAGCCGCGGCTTATCTCCAGCGGGTTTATGTGGTGGGGACTGCTGGGGGAAATCTCGATGACCTCCCCGCCCAGGGCACGAGTCAGGTCGCCGTACTCACGCTCGGCGTCGATGATAATGATGTCGTCGCCGGTGGACAGGGCAATAAACGTGATGGCCTCCTTCATGGAGAAGGACTTTCCGGAGCCGGAGACACCCAGGATGAAGCCGTGGGGGTTCAGGAGCCGCTTGCGGTTGCAGATAAGAAGATTCTTGCTGACGGCGTTTACGCCGCAGAAGATCCCTCCCGCGTCCTGGATCTCCTGGACACGAAACGGCATCAGCACGGCGGCGCTCTCGGTGGTCAGGGTGCGGGTGGTCTTGACGCGCCGCAGGCCGTAGGGCAGGGCCGTGTTCAGGCCGTCCTCCTGTTGGTAGCGGAGGATGGAGAACTGGCAGAGACTCTCGTTGCCGATGGATTGCAGCGTCTCGGTGTCGGCGTCCAGCTGCTCCAGGGTGTCCGCCATGTGGACAAGGGTGACGTTGGCGAAGATCATTCGCTGGTCGCGGGTACTCAAATCATCCAGAAACTCCTTGTTCTCCGCCCGGAGCTGTTCCAACTCGTAGGGTACGGTGGCGGTGAAGTTGTTGTTGGCGTTCTGCTTCTGCTGCCAGCGGGTGATGTCCGACTCCACGCCCATGATGCGGCTTTGCATCTCCTTGATGGCCTCGTTGGTTGGGATGGGGAGGATGTCTATACTGAGCATCAGGTTGCGGGAGAAGTCCGAGAGGTCCGTTATCATGCTGTCCTTGATGTAGCTGGCGTACTCCCGGAGGAAAAGCACACGCCCCACCTTGCCGCCCAGCTCGAAGTGGTCGGCCTTGAAGCAGATACCGTCCGGGGCGATGCTGTCCTTGAAGCTGTGGCCCCGCTTCATGGACTCGGACAGGTCAAAGCGGAAGTCCTGCTCCTCGCCGGGGCGGAAAAAGCTGTGGAAGATGCGAAGCCGCTCGTGGCTGTCCAAAGGCTTGGCGCCGCTGTCCAGCTTGCCGAAGCTCTTGCTCAGGTCAATGTCCACACGCTTGAAAAAGGTCCTGGCCTCGTCGATACTCCGGCGGGGCACGGAGATGGTGATGTACTTGTCCTGAATGAGGTTGTTGCTCTCCACGGCCTTGTCCATGAGGATGCCGTTGTACTCCTGCCGGTAGCGGTCCATCTTGTCCCCCTTCAGGTGCATCAGGACGCTGTGCTGGAAGTCCGTCCCGTTGAGGCGGCGGTTGTTGATGGTGATCTTCGCCGTGGCCCCGGTGGGCAGGCTGTTGAGGACGCCGCAGTAGGCCAGAAACATCTCCTGCTGGTCCTCATGGGAGGCCACGGAGTAGTTGATGTCGGCAAAGCGCCAGGTGCGGCTGTACTTGTTCCCGCCCACCTGCCAGATGCCGTCCCGGTAGATGCGCTGTACGGGGATGGACTGCTGGGCGCTGCGGGGGATGGAGAATTGGTGCCGCTCGCTCTTGTTGGCCTCCGCAAGGGTCTTAATCATAGTCGTGATCTCCCTTCATGGACAGGGCCTTGCAGTAGATGTTCTCGGACTGAAAGGGCCTTGGCGCGGCGCAGAGAAATTGGGACTTGATATACGCCCAGGCGAACTGCTCCAGCGTCAGGCCATTGTAGCTGAAAAAGCCCGCAGCGGCCAGCGGAGCCGCCGCCACGATGCAGGCCCAGCTGGCTGTATCCTTCCCGACGGTCTTGCTCAGGACCAGGTACACGACCACCGCCGTACCCACGGCCAGCACCGCGCATACAAACTGCCGCACGGACAGGCCGAAAAAGATCGTCTCCTTATGCCGGCGGACTTCTTTGGGGATTTTTATTTCCATATTGAAAACGCTCCTTGGTAATGATATTATTGAAAAAACGACATTTATAGTAAGAATGAAGGCGAGAAAATGGATTGGACATTATTCTGGACAGCATTTGGAGCAATCGGAACTACATTAGGCTCGTTAATTACTGCAATCGCAGTAGTTGTTGCTGTCAAACAATATAAGGAGCCATTGATTAAACGCATTAACATTACATTCAAATCAGCAATTCCGGTTGGAATGAATGTAGACAACTTTTTATATTGTATTAGTGTTTCAAATTCAGGCATCCGTCCGATAACAATCTCCAACATTTATCTGAATGTTGGAAGCAAAAACTTAATGATTAATAATGCTCAATTCAGTGTATATGGCTTTATTCAACCTCTTTCATTCCCGGTTGAATTGCAACCCGAAAAGGAAGTAAATATGTATCTTGACGAACAAGTCGTTGCACATTTCTTTTCTGATGCAATAAAAAACAATCATTTTGATTCAGAAACCATAGCAAAAATAGCCGTAACAGATACAACTAACGGTTGGCATTATCATTCTACTAAGATGACTGTTGGTAGCTTTGCCCGTCTTGCATCATAGCCCAAACATCTCCTTAACGATCCTCTCCGCGCCTTTCACGAGTCCAACCAGGACGAGCATATTGAAAATCGTCTCCGCGATATAGTTCCAGCTCATGGTCACGGCGGACAGGGACGTGTCCACGGTGGGGTTGCCGCTGGACATGAAGGCGGAGAAGATCATGCAGGCCAGGACGATGACCGCGCCCTCCATGCACACGCCGATGTAGGATTTCAAGAACGCCTTGCCCGCGAAGCTGGTTCCCTCTCCGGCGAAGGAGGACAGGGGCAGCGGGGCCAGGGCGGTGTAGAAATAGAGCCGGAAGAATCGTCCGTACACCGTCAGGATCAGCACAAAGGACATGACCGTGATGAAAAGGCTTCCCAGCAGGGACACCAGCCACAGGGGGATGCTGGCCAGAAAGCCCACGTCCTCGATGGCGGTCACGATCTGCGAGGGCAGGGTCACGCTGGCGGCGGCCATCCCGCCGATGCTCCCCATGACGGTCTGGACCACGCCGCCGCACACGGAAAAGAGGCTGGTCATAATGTCCATGGCGGAGCCCACGGCCACCTTCGCCAGCAAAAAGCGGATGAAGTGCCGGAACACAAACTCCGGGCGCTGGAAGTCCCGGAAGCTGGCCGCCGACTGGAAGATGCTCATGGCAAAGAATAGCACCAGGAGGCCGTAGCCCACGGCCTTTAAGGCGTCGTTGATGGAGACGATAGTTCCCCATATAGCCCCGCCCCGAAAGCTCTGGGGCGTCGTCGAGATGAGCGTCCATATTTCCGCGATCTTGCCGTTCCATGTGTTGAAAGCGGATTGCAGGTTTCCGACGATTAAGTTTCTGCTCAAAAAATCACCTCCAAAATGCGTCTCAATTTGAGACTTATTTCGACAGATAAGACCATATCGGGGGCGGGCTTGATGCCCGCCCCCTTGCTGGTTAGACCGCGCCGATGGCGGTGAGGATCTCCTTGCAGAACGCGATCAGCAGGCCGCCGAACAGGCAGAGGAAGCCCTGGGTGCGCTGGCTGGCGTCGTGGGACTGGAAGCTCATGCCCACCTGGACGATGCCCCAGCCCAGGATGATGACGCCCAGGGCCTTGATGATGGAAAAGATGAAGTCGGACAGGTTGTTGACGATGGACAGCGGATCTCCGCCGCCACCGGCGGCAAGGGCCGGGCAGGCCAGCGCCACGCTGACAAGCACAAAGGCGGCGGCGGAGATGTAGCGGCGCTTCACCCGGTTCTGCCGGGCGGCCAGGGTTTCAGCGGATTTTTTCGTGGTTTTCATGTTCTTGTTCCTCCTCAAGTATTTCAATGTTTTCAAGGCCGTCGAAGGGCAGGCTCAGATCCGCCTGCTCAAAGGACAGGCCGGGATGGTGGACATAGGGGGCGGCTCCGCCGTCCTCCGTGAGCTTCACGTTGGGGTGCTTGAGTATGTCGTATTTCTTGTCGATGACGGGCCGCTCGCCCCGGATGAACACGATGGCGTAGGCGTTGTCCATGGCCCGCACCTCGTCCGGGGTCATCAGCTTCCGCCCGGTCTGCTGGTAATTGACGCTGAAGGAGCCGTTGCGCCCCTTGCTTTGACTGCGGTTCCGGGTGTCCAGCGTTTCCTTGCCCAGCATCTCAGATATGTACTTGTGGGTACTCTGCTCATTGCCGCCCAGATAGATCATGGTGTCGGCGTTGCCCAAAAGTCCCTCCCAGTCGTCCTTGAACAGGGCCTTCAAAGCCGAGATATTTTGCAGGACAATGGTGGACATGATGTTGCGGGAGCGCATGGTCGCCTGGAGCTTGCCGAAGTCATCCGGGAGGGACACATTGCAAAA
>CANQBA010000058.1 GCA_947589545.1 uncultured Oscillospiraceae bacterium
GAAACAGCGAAAAAACCGCTTGAAAAGGCGCTTTTTGACCTCTGTAAGCGTGAGGTTTTGGGCGGTACTTCCACCGCCCAAAAATTTAATTTAGACAATCTCGCAAAAACCTCTTGACAAACCGTTCCCCGAGGGCACCGGCTACCGGGCGAGGACGCGGTTTGCCAAGTTTTTTAACTTGCCGGAGCTTATGAATATGTTCAAGGAGATTGCGGACATCAAGACCGCCGACCAGCTCCACCTCCCCACGCCGGAGGTAGAGTACCACACCATAGCGTCCAAGCCCACACAGCACCAGCAGGAGATGGTCAAGACCCTCTCCAAACGGGCCGAGCGTGTCCACGGCGGCATCGACCCACGCATCGACAATATGTTGAAGATAACCAGCGACGGACGAAAGCTGGGGCTGGACCAGCGTATCATCAACCCGCTTTTGCCTGACGAACCGGGCACAAAGGTCAACCGCTGTGTTGAGAACGTCCTGCAATTCTGGCGGGACGGCGAAGCTGACCGGCTCACACAGCTCGTCTTTTGCGACATCTCCACCCCGCAGAGCTCGTCGGCCCCAAGGATCGCTGCGAAGGCCCCCGGAGGCGGTCTTTTCGCGGAGGCGGAGGAAGGGGCGGCCAAATCCGGCTTTACGATCTATGAGGACATCCGCCAAAAGCTCATCGCCGGAGGTATGCCCAGGGAACAGATCGCCTTTATCCACGACGCCAACACGGATGTAAAGAAAAAGGAGCTTTTCGCTAAAGTCCGCTCCGGCCAGGTCCGGGTGCTCATCGGTAGCACACAGAAGATGGGGGCCGGGACCAACGTGCAGGACCGGCTCATTGCGCTCCACGATTTGGATTGTCCCTGGCGTCCCCGCGACCTCACCCAGCGCAAGGGACGTATTGAGCGTCAGGGCAACCAGAATGAGCTCGTCCATGTGTGCCGCTATGTCACCGAGGGGACCTTTGACGCCTACCTCTGGCAGACGGTGGAGAACAAGCAGAAATTCATTTCCCAAATCATGACCAGCAAATCCCCAGTCCGCTCCTGCGAGGACGTAGATGAGACGGCGCTCTCTTTCGCGGAGATAAAGGCCCTCTGCGCCGGTGATCCACGCATCAAGGAACGCATGGAGCTGGACATTGAAGTGGCGAAGCTGAAGGTGATGAAGGCCGATCACCAGAGTAAGCGTTACGGAATGGAGGACCGTATCCTCAAATATTACCCGGAGGCCATAGAAAAAACGAGGGGGTATATTGCGGGCTTCAAGAAGGATGTGGAAACACTCGCGGCAAATCCTCTGCCGGAAACGGGCTTTGTGGGAATGACCGTGCGAGGCGACCACCTCACCGACTTGGACAATGCCTACGCAGCCATTTCTGACGCCTGCAAGGAGGTCACGACCACAGAGCCAGTAGAGATAGGTCTGTTCCGAGGACTTACTATGTCCCTACGATTTGAAGGTTTTGAGCATCGCCTGACCCTCAAAGGTGCCATGAGCTGTGATATAAAGTTGGGCGCGTCAGGCCGCACCATGATTTCTCACATCGAGAAAGCTCTTGCGGAGCTGCCGGAACGTCTTGCCGCCGCCGAAGCGGAGCTTCAGGACCTCCATAATCAGCTCGAAGCCGCCAAGGTGGAGGTCAAAAAGCCCTTCCCCCTGGAAGCTGAACTGAGTGAAAAGTCCATGCGTCTGGCGCAGCTCGATATGGAGCTCAACATTGACCATCGGCCCTCCGTGGAGAGCGTGATGCCAAAATCCGCCCGTGCCTCCGTCCTGGGCAAGCTCAAAGGCTACACCGCCCAGGAGGGGCCGGAGCGTAAGACTGTGAAACCGACGAAGGAGGAAAGGTAAATGGACAAAGACAGCAAAATGACAGTCATCGTCGTGGAACCGGGTTTGAGGCCGTATCTGAAGGACATACAGCCGGGCCTCAAATCCCTCCAGCGCGAGGTGGGCGGGAACATCGAGGCGTCCTGCCTGGAGGATGGCGTTTTCGTGATCTCCGATGTCTCCGCAAAGAACAGCGGGAAGGAGTTCAACCGTATTCTCAAAACTGACGACAACAAATACATCGGGAGTGTCTACGGGACGTTCCTTCTGGTGGGCATGGAGAGGGAACGGTTTTCCACCCTGCCGAAGCCGTTGATGAAGAAATATGTTTTCCGCTTTTGGATGCCTCAAAGGTACGTCGAAATCGGGAGCACTCGCGGTGTCATAGATGATGACAGCAGGATACACAGCAAGCCCTCGGTGTTTATGAAAATGGATGACATCCTCGCCCGAATTGACTCGGACAATGAGAATAAAATAGGAGGAAGAATGACCGTGACCAATGAACAGCTCAACCATAAGCTCTATGAGAAAATGGCCGCCGAACAGCTTGCATACTACGGCTGGCTTCTCCAGCAGCCCCCGAAGGAGATACTGAACCACGCCTATGAATACAGTGTCCGGGAGGACATCGTAAATGTGGCGTCCTACATCGACCTCCCGGACGATCAGGCCAGGGCG
Source organism: uncultured Oscillospiraceae bacterium (assembly GCA_947589545.1). Taxonomy (GTDB): domain Bacteria; phylum Bacillota; class Clostridia; order Oscillospirales; family Oscillospiraceae; genus RUG626. The sequence goes on from CANQBA010000058.1 coordinate 2,510, forward strand.
CTGCTCTCGTCCCCCTCACCCCTGGGCGATGTGTATTCCGCCTTTGATAAGTCTGACATCACCCTGGGTGACACCATCCGCGAGTGCTTTGAGGACCGGGCGCACACCCTCATTAAACAGCAGAAGGAGGAAATTCGCCAGACCCCCGTGTACCTCCACTCCGGCCCCTATGCCCGTGAACACGGGGAGCTGGACGCCTACCGCAAATCCAACCAGGTCAACGAAATGTGCCGGGACGCCATAGACAAGTCCATCGGTGAACACTACGACGGCAGTTACCTTGGCAATCAGGCTGCGCGGGAGGTGGTGGAGCAGTTTGGCTTTGACAGGACCCTCTACATTCTGGCCAACACCGTGAATCACAAGGATTGGGACCTGCGCTTCTCCCGGGGCAACAGGGAGTGGGCGGCATCCCACCCGGCCTTCAACCTTCCGGACGGGCCGGACCCCAACAAGACCACCTTCTATGTCTGCAATGCCCACTCCGCCCTTCTGGACCTCTTTCTCTCCCAGACCCGGAAGGACTTCCTTTTGACCCAGCCCCTCACGCCCCCGGACATCGAGGCGGAGGCCAAGCGGCTTCTCTCCCAGCTCCAGGCCCTCCCGGAGCTTAACAGCCCCAGCGGGACGCACTTCATAGCGGAGATGTCCCCCAGCTTCATGGCGCGAGCGGGCACCCAGGACGTGGACGCCCTCTCCAAGCTCCTGCCCTTCAAGTCCCTGACAATCTCCCAGCTCAATGACCGCAAGGGCATCTACGCTATGATTGCCGCCGACGAGGAACGCGACAAACCCCTGCGCCGTCCCTCCGTCCGCTCCAAGCTGGACAAGACTGATACGCCGACCAAACCCAAAGCGCCAAAAAAGAAAAAGGAAATGGAGCTGTGAAATGGCCCAAAAGCGACGACCTATTGAGCTAAAATTTCACGTCACCGAGGGAGAACGGGAGATCATCGCCCGGAGGATGGAGCTTGCCGGGACAAGGTGTACGGCGGCCTACCTCCGCAAGATGGCCCTGGACGGGTACACGCTGAAAATGGAGCTGCCGGAGCTTCAGGAGCTTGTGTCGCTCCTGCGCCGGTCCAGCGGTAATCTCAATCAGATTGCCAAGCGCGTAAACTCTACGGGCCGCATTTACGATGCGGACATGGAAGAATTGCTCCAGTCTCAGGAACGGCTGTGGGCGGCGGCGAATGACTTGCTGGCCCGCCTCACACCGCTCAAATAATGGGGCATATGCCCCACACCGGCACGGGAAACCGCGCCGGTTACATAGGAGGTGATAACTACGGCGACCACGCGCATTATACCCATACACATAGGCAAGGGGCGAACCGCCGCTCAAAGTCTTGCTGACAGGATCGACTACGGCGAAAACCCGGACAAGACAAATGGCGGAGAACTTATCTCCGCCTACGCCTGCGACCCCCACACGGCAGCGGCGGAGTTTGCCTTTGCCCGGAGCCAGTATGAGCGCGTCACCGGGCGGCAGGAGCAGAGCGACGTGATCGCCTACCAGGTGCGCCAGTCCTTCAAGCCCGGAGAGGTCACGCCGGAGGAGGCCAACAGAATCGGCTGTGAGTTTGCCACACGTTTCCTCAAAGGGCGTCATGCCTTTCTCGTCTGTACCCATGTGGACAAGGCCCACATCCACAACCACATCTATTGGAACGCCGTGACACTGGACAGCTCACGGAAATTCCGGGACTTCCACCGTTCCGCTATGGCAGTCAGGAGGCTCAACGACCTCATCTGCGCAGAGCATGAGCTGTCGGTTATAGAAAATCCCCAACGGCGCGGCAGGAGCTACAACACCTGGCTGGGCCCGGACACCAAGCCCTCCCACCGGGAGCTGCTCCGTGTCGCCATTGACGCCGCTCTTGCCAAGAAGCCCCGTGACTTCGACGCGCTCCTGGCTTTACTCCAAGCGGAGGGGTACACCTTCAAGAGGGGCAAGGAGCTGTCCTTTGGCCACGGGGATTTCAAGCGGAACATCCGCCTTGACACTCTGGGCTACGGCTACACCGAGGCGGAGCTGCGGGCCGTCATCAGTGGTCAGAGGGAGCACCGTCCCCGACGCCGTACCGCCGTTCAGTCCCCCCGTCCCCAGGGCATCATCGACATCCAGCAAAAGCTCATGGAGGGCAAGGGCGAGGCTTACCGCCGCTGGGCCACGGTGGAGAATTTGAAGCGGATGGCAAAAACGAAGCTCTACCTGGACGAGCACGGCCTGACCTACGAGGACCTTTCGCGCCGCACCTCCGAGCTGAAAGAAAAGGAGAAGGAGCTGTCCGAGAGGGCCAAGGCCACGCAGTCCCGGCTTGCGGAGATCAACGTCCTCAAGACCCACATCGTCAACTACTCCAAGACCCGCGACGTGTACGCCGCCTATAAGAAATCCGGCTGGTCCAGGGCGTTCCTCGCCGAGCACGAGCCGGATATTGTCATTCACCGGGCCGCCAAAAAAGCCTTTGACGACCTGGGCGTCGGCAAGCTCCCCACTGTGAGATCCCTGCAAGCCGAGTTCGCCGCGCTCCTGACAGAGAAGCAGTCCTCCTACGCCCAGCTCACCGCCGTCCGAAAGGAGCTTCGGGAGCTGGCCGTCCACAAGGCAAACTATGAGGAGCTGCTGAACATCGCCGAGCGTGACGCCGCAAAGGATCACACTCCGGCCCGTTCCTGACGGGCAGAAAAAAGCCCCTCCCCACGAAGGGGGGAGGGGCGCAGCCGTGGGGTTACGCACGTTAAAGGGGTTTGGGGATGGTGCCCCAACAAGCGTTTTGGGCGATTTCCGTGGTCACGGAAATCGCCCAAAATTTGCATCAAGGACCCTTGATGCCCCGCTTGCCAGAACGGAAAAACCGATGTTCTCCGTTAACTTTCGTCCCCGACGTGTCCGATGGGGGGTGGAAGAAAAACTTAGTATATAATTTCATTTATTTCCCCGCCCCGGCAGGGGGTTTTGGGGGAAAAATAAATGAAAATCTAAGGAGGACATCATGGAACAAATCATCACCCCGGAGCTTGTGGAGAGCTTCAACGACCACCTCGTCCGCGAGGAGTACAGCACGCACACCGTGGAGAAATACCTGCGCGACCTGCGGGGCTACGCCGGATTTCTCGGCGACCAGAACGCCGATTCGGAGGCGACGCGCTGCTACAAGGAGCATCTGCAAGGCCAAAGCTACGCCCTCAGCTCCATCAATTCCGTTCTGGCGTCCCTCAACGCCTTCTTCAAATTTGTCAAGTGGACGGACTGCGGGACAAAGCTGCTGAAAACCCAACCCAGCCCCTTCGCCCCGGAGAACCGGGACCTCAGCTCCCCGGACTACGACGCCCTGTTGGCGGCGGCGCGGTGTACCCGTCACCGGCTCATGGTGGAGACTATCGCCGGAACCGGCATCCGCATCTCGGAGCTTGCCTACATCACCGTGGAGGCGGCGCGGGACGGCAAGGCCCGGGTGACATGCAAGAACAAGACCCGGGAGATCCTCATCGACAGCAAACTCCGGACAAAGCTCCTCAGCTACGCCGAAGAGATCGGCGTCACCTCCGGCCCCATCTTCCTGAATAGGGAGGGCGAGCCTGTGGCCCGCCAGACCGTCTGGGCCATGCTCAAGCGTCTGGCCCAGCGCGCCAAGGTCGCCGCCTCCAAGGTCTTCCCCCACAACTTCCGCAAATTCTTCGCAAAGGCTTATTACGCCGCGACAAAGGACGTGGTGACGCTGGCGGCGCTCCTGGGGCACGGGAGCATGGAGACGACCCGCATCTATCTCAAAATCCCATGCGAGGCCCAGCGGGGCATCATCGAGCGCCTGGGCATTGTCCGGGCGGAGACGAAGCCGGAACCCCGGCGGCACAAGAGCCGCAGAAGGGGAAAAAGGGCAAAAAAAATAAATTGACATTATAAATATAATGTCAACATCCTTCGGCGGGAAAACGCAAGCCTCACGAAATTCTTCGTCACTACTATAAGGCTAAATGACGAAAATGTCAATAGCTGGCGAGGAAAAACATAAAAAAAATTTCGTTCGGCTACATAAGAAACCACGCCGCGACGCACCCTGCGGACACCTAATTTTTGAAAGTTTCGTTGAGGGTGCGCGTCAGCGTGTCTTTTTTTATCTACGCGGTCAAAACAGCCAGGAATAATTTCCCATTCTCACCTGTGAGCAGGGTGCTTTGCCGCTTATTCCCTCGGTTGGAAATATCCGGATGTTGACATTATATTTATAATGTCAACATTTCAGGCGGGGGAATGCAAGTTCCAACATGAAAAATCTAAAAATTAGTCAAAATGCACACGGTTTCAGACACCCGTGGGGAAAGCCCACTCTCAACGGCGATAGGAATAAGGATGTGGGCGCTCAGGATGCTGACATTTGTCACGTCCTGTTTTGCTTTATGGGAGCTGACAGCGGAGGTGCCCGTAGACCAACCCTCTGCGGGCGTGACAGAGGGACGGTTCTTTAGTCCCACTTACGCTTACGCTCCAGTGTGACAAAAAAACCGTCCATCAGTCCCGCGGGCAAGTCTTCCGTGACTGAGTAGGTGGGACAGTGGGGACGGTTTTTTCGTAACACCAGTGCGCACACTGGTGGGACTAAAGAACCGTCCCCATGTCACACCGGCCCCCGTAGACGCAAAACCCGGTAGAACGCGGCAAGACCGTTTTCTATATAAAAACTTAGGAGGTTTGGCAAATGAAAGGAAATTCTTCAAAAGCAAAGTCCAAGCGGAGCTTGGGCGGCTTCACGCTGGTTGAGCTGATCGTCGTCATCGCGATCCTGGCAATACTTGCAGGAGTGGGCGCGGTGGCCTACACGGGGTACATCGAGTACGCCAAAAAAGGCCAGGACAGGGCAACCGTGGGCGAGATCATGCACGCGCTGGAGTTGGCGGACTACGCAAACCCCGGCCTGTTCGGTGAAAACGGCGGCGTGATGGTCGTGTTCTCTAAGGACGGGATCAAAGCCGTCGGCGGAAAGTCTGGTTCAGACATAAACGGTGCATTGAAAGATGCCTTTGGCGACCTTAATTCCACTACCCTTAGCTACGAAAAATGGGGTGGGAAAATAAACCCATCCGTGCTTACAAACTTGGGAGATAATGAGCAAATCAAAGCTTATCTCAACATCGGTCAAACTGCGACGTTCGCCAATGATTTTGAGGAATACTGGGATGTGTTCTCCAACCTTATTACCGGCCTTAACAACGGAACATTCAATAGTTCTAATATCGCAGCAGGTACAGTAAAAGAATATGACGGAAAGATTATCGACTCTGTTGTGAGCAGGTATAAAAATAACGGCTACCTGACCGATTCCGGAAGGAGTACAATAACATCGGCATGGAATAAGAAGGAAGCCATTGCAAACTTGAATATTAACGCGATGGATTTGACGGTCGCCAGGAATTTTGCCTTTATCAGCTACGCAAATAGTTTACCCCTGACCTCAGAGCAGCGCGAAGACCTGAACGCTTACCAGTCTTATCTTCAAGGCGGCGGCTTTGCGTCGAATTTTTGGGAAGCCGCCGATGCAGGGACCCCCTACCTTCTCTCCTCACACGGGTGGGATGACATAATCAATGGATATTTTAGTGGCAATGACAACTCCCCTGCTTATGCCGACGCTATGGCGTATCTGGGACTTATGGCGGCTGCTACTGAGGTGAAGACCACGGCAGGGGAAGAGTTGGACGACGACGCCTATCTGGATACTCTTTCAGGGTATGTTGGACTTGTGGGGAATGTTCTCTCTGGAAATACACAATTAACTGACATTACGACGTTGGTGCCCGCTGACGGCTCTTTCATTGCCATCAATGCGACAAAGAGCAATGGCGTTCTAAGGTTCAATGTTTCGCCTGACGATGCGAATCCGAGGACAGGAAGCGGTAGTGATGCACCGCAGGAGGAAGTTGTCTACACAGCGAACAACAGCACAGTTGCTTGCCAGAGTGCCGGGGGGGACACCAACTGGAAATGCACTGTCATTATGCACGCAAATGAAGAAATAACAGTGACCATCAAAGAGATTCCAGGGTTAGGTATTGAAAAGACTAGTACTACAGGTGATGTTACTTGCACGCAATCAGGAACGAGTGTAACCATAAAATCCGGCATATCTGGAGGTACAATTCTAATATCTTGGGATCCGAGTGAAATAGATCCATCCTTGGTAGATATGAACGGTTCAATCACTATCGATGTTGTTGTGAAATAATAAGCTTTGCGCTGTTGACTTTTCCCTTTATTTGGTACATACTGATAAACAGTAAAATCATCTGACCGCTACTACTTCTTATATATCTTTGTAAGAAGCAGGAGTTCAGTTGGATGAAATAATATTAACGGAGGGTTAACCAATGATTATGTCAAAACGCATCCACAAGAACCCCGTCAGAGTGGCCGCAGTCTTACTGGCCTTCATTCTGACATTTGGTTGCATTGGGGTGGTTCCCGCCCGTGCAGCCGAACCCAACATTGCACAGTTCACCACCTCGAGCGGTGAAGTGCGCAGCTACACCTCTCTTTCCACCGCAATAACAGCAGCCTCATTATTTGGCCGTCCAACAATTTATCTGACAGGAAATTACACACTTCCCGGCGATCTTGCTATCCCAGCTTTGCAAACTGTCGTAATCCCCACCAGCGACGCATATAACGACACGGAAACAGGTGTCGCCAATGTCTCTGGCAATGGCACCACGGGAGAAGCTCATGTGACGCTCACTGTACCTGACGGCGTGAATCTTGAGGTAAATGGTACGCTCCTTGTTGCCGGCAATCAGCAGAGTACCCAGCCCAGAACCGGGTTCCTGACGGGCGCCTATGGTGCGATCAACCTTGAAGGCAATCTTATCGTAAACGGCACCCTGTATGCCCGTGGCGAGATTTCCGGCACCGGCACCGTTACTGCGAACAAGGGCGGCACCGTCTATCAGCGCTTCCAGATCGCGGACTGGCGCGGCGGAACCGAGTCTCAGAATGCCTACACAGACAGCGATGGAGAGGAAGAAGGGGATCATCGTGTATTCCCGTTCAATCTCTATGATCTGGGCGGTATTACTGCGAACCAGACCTATATGAACGGCTCCTCTCTGTATGGTCAGGCTTATGTCCGTGCGTCCATTTTCCAATTCAACATCAATGTCCCTTACTTCAACACCCTTGATGATGACGAGTATCTTGTTAAGTTCACCGGGGACGGCGGAAGTATTCATATGAGCAGGGATGGCGATCTTACAACCATTACCATTGACGGAGCCGCTCTTACGTCCGGCGGGCTTACTTTCTCCTCCTACGGTTATGATTTTAACAGCAAGGGACTTGAATGCCCCTTCGGTTATAACACCAAGGTCGAACTTGTCAACGGCAGTGTTTTGAACGTCCAGACGCTGCTCAAGATTCTGCCCGGCTGCACTATGACCGTTGACGAGACCAGCACTCTTGATGTTACCTCCGCTGGTGCCATGTACTTCTATGCTGAAAAAACTTTCAGCGAGAATTATTTCTTCCATCCGTATGGAACTACTTGGGATTATGACGCCGCCGCTACCCTGACCAACAGTGGCACGGTAACAGTTGAGGGTATCCTTGGAAGCACTGACGTCAATTTCTCCAACATCACCGGCACTAACCTTACCGCCAATGACACTGTTACGATCTATGAGTATCAGCAGAACGTCGGCCCCCAGGAGGTCGAGTTCCATGTCTACACCCCCAATCCTACCCCCACTCCCGATCCCGACCCCACCCCCGCTGAATGACCCCCACCCCTAACCGCACGCAACCCACAAATACCGAGGGCCAGGTACACGCAAGGCTATACCTGGCCCTCGCCGTGGGCACGCAGATTTTGAGCCTCTTAGACTTCATCTACACCACCTTCGGCCTCCGGCTCATCCCGGGGAGCTTTGAGATAAACCCCTTCCTGGGCAATATCCTCGGCACCCCCTGGGCCACGCTGGGGCTGAAGTTCGTCCTGATCCCCGCCTCCCTCTGGCTCCTCTACCACTTCCGCCGCCGCCCCCTGGCGCGCTTCGGCCTGTGGCTCTGCTTCCTCGCCTACCTCACCTTCGACGCCTTCGCCCTCTACATCGTCCTGACCTACTGGCGCCGCGTCCTCGGGTGAGCCATGATCCCCGCCTCTCGACAAGAGACGGGGATTTTTTGCGTTTTGCCTGAAATCGGCCCAAAAAGTTGCAGAATGTACAATCTTTGTTTGTATCCTGTCGGTTTTCGACAGTCTTCTTGCGGACAATGTAGTATTATGGCATTGTATCCGACATGAGTAAATCAGGAGTATTCGGTATGGATAACGCATTTTACTGAACATTCTTTTTGATGATGATAAGCACGGGACACCCCGGCTTATGGATCGTTAACTTGGCAGAAGATGTACGCCGCCGGATTTGCAAACCGCAAAATCGGCGGCGTTTGTCTTTTTCCTGACATTTGAAAAAATAAAAGCCTGAGTTGCAATAGGGCGAAGGATATTTCACGGCCAACAGTCACTTGTGAAGGTTGACCGCTGGAAGTACCCTTTGGGCTCTTTGCGCTCTTTCGGCAGCTTGTCCGGGGTCTGCGTGTACTTCCATACACGCGGACCCCTTTTTTGTGTCCTTCGCTCCGACCGGCTCGGGGGAAGGACACGTCCATGACAGGCGGCTGGCAATGCTATACGGCGAAGTATCCGTGAACTCCCTCGTTTTCCCCGCGAAAACGAGCAAAGGAGTTTACGAATATGAAGCCACCGAAAACACCGAAGGAATTTGATTATGACCTCTGGACCGCCGAGGACGGCCGGTGCATGGTCCGCGTGAAGCGCACCGGCGAGGTGTGCGAGGTTGACCGTCCGACCTTCCGGCTCCTGCGGGCCGAGGAGAGACGCCTGCGCCGGTCCGCGTGCGGCGTCCCCATCGAGTGCGGGGACGGTGCGAGAGCGACGCTCATGTCCACCAATTACGTCAGCACCGAGGGCGGCGGGGAGATGGAGGGCGCTTGGCTCATCGACCCGGCAAGCGTGGAGGATTCCGTCGTCACGCTGATGCTTGAGCGCGAGTTTATCAAAACCCTCACCCCACGCCAGAGAGACGTCTACATACAGTGCGTCAAGCTGAAGCTGCCCCAGGCGGACTACGCCCGCGCAAACGGCATCAGCAAGCCCCGCGTCACCGCCGTGGTGGAGGAGATCAAAGAAAAAGCAAAAAACTTTTTCGGACCCTGTTAACTTTTCCGCGCTGGCTGTCCGATGGAGGACGAGACGGGCAAAAGGCTGTCCGTGACAACTGAATAAGTCACTCATCAGATACGTTCCTGCATAAGCAAGCCAAGGCGGGCGGAGCGCCGTGACCTTCGTCGGAAAGCAAATTTACTTTCCGGGGCCCACGAAGAGAGCGATCCATCCGTACCCGCGTGAGCCGGATTGCAACCGGCTTGGCCAGGACCTTTGCAGGGATCATGATACTTCCGTAATTCGCGGCCCGGCCATGATGAAGGCGGGGAGGTTAGAGTCCTATGGAGCGGTCAGCAAGCCGCCGTCTGATGTTTCCCCACCGGGGGCGCCGAGGGCAAATGCGGTAAAAAGTTATGAAGCCGGGTCGTGCGGCCCACGGTCCGGCTTACATAAAGGAGCAAGACAGTGAATATCAGAATCGAACCTGAGTTTGAAAACAAGATACCGCCTCTGACGGAGGATGAGTACCGTCAGCTCGAAGAAAACATTCGGGCTGACGGTATTATTATAAACCCCATCATCACCTGGAACGGCGCGGTCGTGGACGGACACAACCGTTTCCGCATCGCCCAGGCCCACCCGGAGATCCGCTACACCACCTTTGAAAAGTCCTTCCCCAACGCCGAGGCCGCCGTCGCGTGGATATGCAAGCACCAGCTTGGGCGGCGCAACCTGACGCCGGAGCAGAAGAAATACCTCATCGGCAAGCAGTACGAGGCGGAGAAGGCGTCCCACGGCGGGGACAGGAAAAGCGAGGACATAAAATCAAGTTGTCAAAATGTCAACTTGAAAAATCCGGAGCGGATCAGTGACAGGATCGCCAGAGAAAACGGCGTCAGCAGCCGGTTTGTCACGAGGGCCGGGGGCTTTTCCAAGGCGGTGGACATGGCTGACGAGGCCGTCCCCGGCATCCGCAACGACATCCTCTCCGGCAAGCTGAAACCAACCGAGGCCGAGGTCAGGGCAATCGTCCAGGCGGCGCCGGGTGAACGCGAGGCTCTTGTTGAGGAGCTGCGCCAGCCGAAGGACAAGCCCCGGAGCAGTCTCAGCGAGGCCCGCCGTGAGCTTGCTCAGCTTCGGAAGATCGGCGAGGAGATGGCCCACGCCCGTGGAGGGAAGAAGCTGGAGTCCATGCTCTTTGAGCTGAGCGATGCCGTTGACACGCTTATCTTCCGCTGGAAATTCTGCATCTCCAATCATCAGGAGCTTTTCCAGCGGGAGGATTGCAGGGCGCAAATCTTGAAATATGCCGACAAAGTGCGGAGCTTTATTGGCTCCATAGAAAAGGGAGTTATACCTGATGAGTGAAATTGAATGTAAGGAGCTTTACCTGAACACCGCCGATCTTGAGGTGCCTAGGGAGCTTTACCAGCGCCGTTTCAGTGACCGGCGCTCCCATATGATCGCAAAGGAGTTTGACGAGCGCGTGGCAAACGAGCCAAAGGTCAGCTTCCGGGACGGTAAATATTACGTTTTCGACGGCCAGCACACCATCGCCGCCAGGAAGCACCTCAACGGCGATGAGGACCTTGAAATTAAGTGCAAGGTCTATTTCGGTATGACCGCCCAGGAGGAGGCATTGCTGTTCGCCCAGCAGACCGGCGTGTCCGCGCCGCTGACCTCCGGCTCGCATCTGTGGGCGCTCATCGCCGGGGACGACCCCACGGCGATGGCGTTCAAGGCCGCTACCGAGGCGGTGGGCATCAGTCTGGACTACGACCAGGAGCGCGGCAAGAATCGCCTTGGCTGTATCCGTACCGCCTTTAATGCGTACAAGCGCATGGGCGAGGAGAAGTACAGGGAGGCTATGGAGATCGTCGCCACGGCGTGGGACGGCGAACCTGACTCCTTCCGCTCCGAGAATGTGACCGCTATCACCCACTTCGTGGAGCTGTATCACGGCGAGTATGACCGCCAGCGCCTCATAACCCGGCTCCGGCGCGTGGACCCCATGACCATCTACCGGGAGGGCCGCGCCGTGGGCCTCAACCTTGCCGGGTATAAGCGGTATCTCTACCAGGTGTACCGCCTCTACAACGGGAGCGGTTCAAAGCGCACCGCCCTCTCCCTGAAATTTTGAGGTGGCAGGGATGGAGAGGGAATACCGCCGCGGCGAGGTCTACCTTGCCAATCTCAACCCATACAGAGGCTCAGAGCAGGGCGGCATACGCCCTGTTCTTGTTTTGCAGAACAACGTGGGCAATATCTACTGTCCCACCTTGATCGTCACCCCCGTCACCTCCCGCCTTGAAAAGAAGCCCAATCAGCCCACCCACTGCGGCATTGGGTGTACCGTCGGCCTCCCGGAGCAATCTATGGTGATGCTGGAGCAGCTCAGAACCATCGACAAGAGCCGCGTCATCCGCTTCATGGGAAAGGTCAAACCCGAAAAGATGCGCGAGATCGACGCCGCTCTCGAAGTAAGCCTCGGCCTCCACATCCCGGAGGAGGTGGAGGCACCGTGAAGGAGGATGGAATGAACACCGCCGGCCCTCAGGCAGAATTGGTGGACATCCGTGATGTCCGTGTAGATAAAACTCTGCCCCGGCAGGAGCGTATCGCGTCCTTCGTCCGGCAGATCAAGGACCCGTACCATTTCCGATGTGGGGAATATACCATCCATGTGAAATTCGCCAACAACGGGGCGACCCTGGAAAACCGGCTCCACGGTATCCTGCGATAGCGGGAACCTTGCGGGCTTGTTTCCCCCGTGGCAAAATGGGGACGGAAAAGGAAGAAGGCCGAAATCCCCTCCAGTCCTAAGACACCGAAAGGAGGGCATCTCATGCCGAAATATAAAGCTGCCGCGTATATCCGCCTGTCCTATGCGGCGGACCACTCCAATGAGAGTGACAGCGTGGCAAACCAGCGAAAGCTCATTGAAAACTTTGTCTCCCGGAACCCGGATATTCAGCTCGTCTGCGAGAAGGTGGACGATGGGTACAGCGGCATCCTCTTTGACCGTCCCGCCTTCAAGGAGATGATGCGGGATGTGTCTGACGGAAAGATCAACTGCGTCATCGTCAAGGACCTCTCACGCCTGGGGCGTGAGTACATCGAGACGGGCCGCTATCTCCGGCGTATCTTCCCCACCTACGGCGTCCGCTTCATCTCCATCAACGACGGAGTGGACACCGCCGTGGAGGATGACAATGGCAACAACGAGCTGACCGTTACCATGAAGAACGTCATAAACGAGGCTTACTGCCGGGACATCTCCATCAAGACCCGGAGCGCCCTGGACGTGAAGCGCCGGAGCGGAGACTTCACGGGGGCTTTCCCCGTGTACGGCTATCTTAAATCCGAGGAGGACAAAAACAGGCTCGTCCCCGACCCCTACGCCTCCAATATCGTGAAGGCCATTTTTCGGATGCGCCTGGAGGGGCGGAGCGCCGCCAGGATCGCCGCCGAGTTGAACCGGCTTTGCGTCCTCTCACCGCTGGCCTACAAGAAGAACAACGGACTTCCCTACGGGAAGAACGGCTACGCGGACCGGGCCGACTGTAAATGGTCCGCCACCACGGTCATCCGCATTTTGCAGGATGAGACATACACCGGCACTCTCGTCCAGGGGCGGCGGGGATCGCCAGACTACAAAAACAAGGTCGTTGAGGCTATCCCCGCCTCCCAATGGATACGGGTGGAGGACGCCCATGAAGCTCTGGTGTCACAGCTCGACTTCCGTCTGGTGCAGCAGCTCCGGGGCCAGGACACCCGCACGTCCCCCAAGGAGGATACGGTCTATCTGTTCTCCGGCATCCTCATCTGCGGGTGTTGCGGCGGGCGCATGGTGAGAAAGACGAACCGCTCCGGGGATAGGGTCTACCACTATTACCACTGTCCCACCGGGAAGAAAAATGGCTGTCATGACCCTGTGACGGTGAAAGAGAGCGAGCTCATTCGCTGTGTCAGCGATCTTGTCCGGGGGTACATCGGGAACATCGCCACCCTCAGTGAGATGTTGGCCGGGACGGAGCTTGCGCGTATCTGTCAGGAGAAGGCAATGAGATACGCCGCTCAAATCCAGGACAACGAGCGCCAGCTTGAACAGACGATGGAGTTCAGATCCCGGCTCTATGAAAACCTCATCAGCGGCAATCTCACCAAGCAGGAGTACACCTACCACAAGCAGAAGTACACCCGCCGGGCCGACGAGCTCCAGGCCAGCATTGCCGAGCTCCGAAAAAAAGCGGAGGACGCCCAGGCAGGGCTGGAGGGCCAAAGCGCGTGGATGGAGCGGTTTCTGCAATTTGAGGGCATGGAGGAACTGACCCGCACCGCCGTTGTCCAGCTCATCCAAAGTATCCGCGTTGTGAGTAAGAAGGAGCTCGAAATCAAATACAACTTTGACGATGAGTACCGGGAGCTCATGGAGCTTCTGGCCTCCGCGCCGTCAAGAAAGGCGGGATAATTATGGCAAGAAAAAGTAGAAAAGTCCCTGTGGAGGTTACACCCTCTGTCGAGGAACAGCCCCTCCGTGCCGCTATATACATTCGTCTCTCCGTTGAAGATAAATACACGGGCAGTATCTCTATTGAGTGCCAGCGTATGCTCATTGAAAACTTCATTGAGCGAAACCCGGAGATCACGACCTATGATGTTTATATCGACAACGGCCAAAAGGGTACGACCTTTGACCGTCCCGCTTTCCAAAGGATGCTGTCGGACATTGAGGCCGGTCACGTCAACTGTGTCATTGTCAAGGACCTGTCCCGCCTGGGCCGAAACACCATCGACACTGGCTATTACATCGAGCGGTACTTCCGGGAGTGGAATGTTCGTTTTATCGCCTTGACAGACCAATTTGACACCTCTGACACGAAGAGCAGCGCCAACATCTTCCTCCCCCTGCGGAACATGGTAAACGAGGCTTACGCCCTGGACATCAGCCGGAAGGTCAAGGCCCAGCAGCGTCAGGCCATGCGGGACGGGAAGTATGTGGGGGGCCGTGCCCCCTACGGATATATGAAGGACCCGGAGGACTGCCACCGGCTCGTCGTTGACCCCGTGGCCGCCCCCGTGGTCCGGCAGATATTCCAGTGGGCCAGCGAGGGGGCGGGACTGAACACCATCGTCCGCCGACTGAACGAGGCCGGGCATCAGGCCCCCAGCCATTACAAGCGGGATATTGGGGAGCTGACCCATGAGGCCCTCATCGGCTGCGGCCAGTGGCAGACCAGGACCGTGGGGAAGATACTCCGCTCCGGGGTCTACACCGGGGATATGATCCAGGGGTGTACAAAGACCATTGACCATCGACAGGTCCCAGCTCCGCCGGAGGAATGGACCGTCGTACACGGCACCCATGAGGCCATCGTCAGCCGGGAGCTTTTTGACAATGTCCAGAGGATGCTCGATGCCACGGCGCGGGAACACGCCAAAAAGCCCGTTGACGCCTATTCGGACAATCCGTTGAAGGGCGTCGTGTTCTGCGCCGACTGCGGCAGGTCCCTCCACCGCCAGCGTTGCCGCCGCAAGAAAACCGTAGATAAATACATCTTCTACTGTCTCACAAATTCCCGTGTAGCAGAAGGCGGCTGCTCCGGCGTGTTCATTTATGAGGACGACCTTCTCGCCTCCCTGATGACCGTCCTGGTGGAGACGATGGGCACCGTCCTTGGACAGTACAAGCTCTCCCTTGCCGATGACCATCGAAACACGGAGAGGATCGCCGCTCTCAAAGAGCGGACGGCATGGCTTGATAGGGAACTCAATAAAATGCAAATGTTCTCTGGAAGTCTCTATGAGAACCTCGTTCAGGGCGTCCTGGACACCACGGAATATCTCCGGCTGAAGGAAACCTACGCGCAAAAGACCGACATCCTGACAGCCGAGTTGGAAACGGTGTCCTCCGAGCTTCAGGCATTGAAAGAGAAGTCCGAGAAGATGATGAGCCTTGCCCGTGACGCGCGAGAGATACGCAGGAACCGGCGCTTGACCTCGGAGCTTATCCACCGGCTCATTGAGCGTATGGAGGTGTCCCACGACAAACAGATCACCGTCACCTATACCTTTGTAACCGACTATGAACACTACAAGGAGGCGTTGGAACGGTGCGCGAATATGTGATCGCTCTCTACATCAGGCTGTCCGTGGAGGACTACAAGTACGAGAGCCTGAGCATCGAGACACAGCGCCGCATCCTCCACGAGTACGCCGACTCGCTGCCGGAGGCTGACGGAGCGGAAATCCTGGAGTTTGTGGACAATGGGTACAGCGGGGCCAACTTTGAGCGGCCTCAGATACAGGCCCTCATTGACCGTGTGCGGGCCAACGAAATAAGCTGCATCATCGTCAAGGACTTTTCCCGCCTGGGCCGGAATTGCATCGAGACGGGGTACTTCATGGAGAGGGTATTTCCCCTCTACCGTACCCGGTTCATCTCCGTCAGCGACGACTTTGACAGTGACCGCCTCCGCTGGGACACTGGCGGGATAGACGTGGTGATGAAGCACATGATAAACGAGGCTTACAGCCGGGACCTATCCGTAAAGACTCGGAGCGCCAAATACGCCAAGATGCAGCGAGGCGAATACCAAAGCACGATTTGTCCCTACGGGTACAGAAAGGGCGGCGACGGGCGCATGGAGCCGGACCCGGACACCGCCGGTGTGGTGAAGGAGATATTTCGCCTCGCCGCCACCGGCATCTCCGTCTCTGAGATACTGCGGAAACTCTACGAGAACGGCATCCCCACCCCCGGCGAATACAAGGCCGCCAAGGGACAGGTACGCCATGATGTCTCCCGGACCCACGGGGTCTGGTGCCGATCCACCGTCCTGGGGATATTGGAGGACGAGCGGTACATTGGCACCTACGTCATAGGCAAGCGGAGGGTCACAGAGGTGGGCGGGAAATCCAGCCGGATGCGGGACCGGGACAAGTGGTTCACCATTCCCGACTTCCACACTCCCATCGTGGATAAGGACACCTTCCAGAAGGCCCAGGAGGCCATCACCCGATACAAGCTCCCTTTCAAGAGGCGGCATGAATACCCCCTCCGGGGAAAGGTGTTCTGCGGGGTCTGCGGTCACGCCATGACCCGGAGCGTCAACAAGAACGCCTATTATTACTGCTCCCACTCCAGGTCGATACCGGGCCTCTCCTGCCACGGGCTTCGGATGCCGGTCGATGACCTGGAAAGCGCCGTGTTCGATACCCTGAGAGCGCAGATGGAGGCCGTGGCCGGTGAGCTTGAAAGCGTCCCGGATGCCGTGAGTGCCCTGACCTCCCAACGGGACAACTGCGCGGCCCAGGCCGACGCTCTGATGGACGGCAAGCGGGAGCTATACGAGCGGTTACTTCTTGGGGAGATAGACCAGGACGCCTATAAACAAGAAAAAGCCGAGCTTGATGCCCGACTGACCCAGCTTGAAAACTCCCTGGCCCTTATGAAGGTCCAGCTCCAACGAGAACAGGAGCAAGCCGCCCTGACCGCCGCCCGCCACACCGCCCGCGCCGCCCTGACCGCCGCCGACCACCTGACCGATTCCCTCGATGACCTCCTGATAGAGAAGGTCCTGCTTTTCCCGGATAAGCACCTCGAAATCCACTACAAAATCCCCACGCCCTTCAATTTGTAGGGCACCAAAAATTCAAGAATTTTTGTCTTTTGCTTGACACAAGGGTGGCGGAGGTCATGAAATCGTATGTGCTCCGCTCCAATGGCCTTCAATATCTTGTCGTGGGTGTGCCGGAAGGAGTCGGGGTCGAACATCGTGCCGGTCTTGGGCGACGGAAACATATAGGGGTTGTCCGGGTGCTTTTCGTGTTCGGTCACGAGGAGGTCAACCGCGTGCTGTGGTATCGCCAGAGTGCGGATGGAATTTTGTGTCTTCGGCGTAGACACGACCAGTTCGCCATTGATGCGAGCGACTTGCTTGGTGACCGAGATCGTTCGGTTCTCTACGTCCAGGTCCTTCCACAGCAATGCCAGCAGTTCGCCTCGTCTCAATCCTGTGGTCAGCTCCAGGTAATACACCGCCAGCAGTCCACGCCTCTCCGCTTCGGCCAGATACGCCCCAATTTGTTCCTCCGGCAGTATCTTCATTTCCCTCTTTTCCATCTTCGGCAGCTTGCACCCCTTGGCGGGATTTGTGAGGATCAGTCTCTCCAACACCGCCTGTTCGAGACAGTTGTTGAGCAACATATGAACCCCGTGAATGACCCGGACGCTGAGGCCGTTGTCCTTATTCTCAATGTGCTTGTACCGCTGCACCCGCCCGTTTTTGCGGAGATCGTTGTAGAACATCTGTATCTGCAGAGTGGTAAGCTTGTCCAGCTTGATGCTACCGATGCCGGGAATGATGTGATTGTTGATGTAGTTGAGGTAATATGCCTTTGTCTTTTCCCGGAGCCTCGGCTCGGCGTAGATCTCATACCACAGCTTGATCCACGACTCCACCGTGAAGCTTCCCGCCCGTGTCATGTCGAGATTCTGGCTGTTCTCGATGGCCCGCTTCAACTTCTGCCTCACCTCGGCTTGCGTCTTTCCGAGGACGTTCTTGGTGATACGTTTGCCGGTGACGGGGTCGTGGCCAGCGGTGTATCTGCCCTCCCAGCGTCCATCCGCGCGTTTGCGTATATTCCCTTCACCTTGCGCCCGTCTCTTTGCCATCTATGGCACCTCCTTCGCTTTTTTGGTAACCACAACACATACCACACTTTCCGGGAAAAAGCTACTACTTTTTCTCGGAAACTTTCTGCTTTACCCAGAGGATAAAATCCTCTTTCGGCACGATGATTCTGCTGCCGATGTTCATCGCAGGAAAGCCCTCGCTCTTGACCAGCTCGTAGGCCCCGGCACGGGATATTCCAAGCACCGCCGACACATCTTGGACGGACAGCATCAGGGGTAGATCGTCATACGTTTTGTACTGCTTTTCCATTTTCACTCTCCTTTCCGAAGGGCTTTATCTTTGTTGCTATTCATATTATTGTATATTTCCCCCGCAGATTTTGAAGGGGTGGGGGTCACATACTGAACCCCTGCATTTGCATATCCTCATGGTCGTCCGGCTTGTGGCCCATGGCGAGACGCTTTTCCATAAGCTCCCTTCGACGCTTGCGGTCAATGCCGAAGCCGGGATCGTGAGACATCTGTTCCGTGCTGTCGCGGATGACACGGCTCAGGTGGTAGAGGAGGCGGGTGACGCAGGCGGCGATGGTGGGGGAGGTGTGGACGCTGATTGCTCGTTGGGCATATGGGTTACCGTAGGATGCAGATTCGCGCAGCCAGTAGTTGGCCCGTTTGGGGTTGCGGTCATAGAAAAGTTTGCCCAGCATGTACATGGCGTTGGGATTCTCTCCTTCGGTGGCCTGGGTGAAGTACGTCTCAGCCTGTTGTTTGTTACCACTTTTCAGGTACGCCTTCCCCAGCTCGTAGGTCGCATAGGTGCTGCCATTCCTCGCGGCTGCTTTGAGCCAGCGGATGCCGGCAGCTTGGTCGTGTATCTCCGGGTCATCGGAGATGAGCAGCTTGCCGAGGGCGTATTGCGCCGGAATGTAACCTTGCTTTGCTGACCGAGTGAACCAATCTCTTGCCTTCACAGCGTCAGGCATGAGCAGGCCACCGTCACGGTAGAGCACGCCCAGCACATACTGCGATGCCGGCTCTCCATCCTCCGCGTACTTTCGCTCCCGTTCCACCGCTTTGTCGCGCTCGTCGAGAGACGTTGTCTCATCCAGGAACATCATCTCAATGTAGCTACGCTCCTGTTGGTCGCACTCGTCCACCGGACCGGACGGGACTTCTTCGACGGTGATCTCGCCCATCCGCAGGCGTTCCGCCTCCTGGATGACCGCGTTCTTGACAGAGCGAAACTCTTTTTGTTCAGAGAGGCGGAGGCGTTCCCGGCGTGCGTCCTTGTAGTGACTGTCCACCTCATCCTGCAGGTCGAGCCATCTCATGTAGCACTCATGCACCGCGGGGACTGACTCCAGCTCGTCCACGATCCTGTCCACCTTGGCCTTGAGATTTTTCTTGAGGTAGCCATAGGACTTCTTCCCCTTGACCGTGCCCAGCTCCATGGACAGTTCCATCAACATCGGCGCTATCTGAGGACAGGCACACAGGCCGTCGCGGATCTCGTTGAACAGATTTTGCAGGGATTGCCGCACCTCGTTGACCAGCTCATCCCGCATACCGGACTGCTGTTCGTATGTGTGAAGCAGCTCCTGCTTGAAGATGTCGTTGACTAACCCGGACTTGATTTTCCGTATCCCGTCACGATTGAGGTAGCCCTCACCGCTGGCGGACCACGCCATCATGTGGACGTGTGGGTGGTTGCCCTCGTTGTGGAAGGCGGCGTACCACCGGAAGTCGTTTGGAGCGATGCGCATGGCCTCGGCGATGTCGTTGCGGTGTGCGCGGAGGAGGTTGCGCCAGGTTGAGGCGTTGTCGTAGCCAAGCCTCTCCGCGTCCTCGCGCTTCAGAGAGATGATGTGCGTCCACACGTTGCCGGTGACGGACTCCATCTTTGTAATCGCCGTGTTGAGGTCCACGTCGTCCTCGTCACCGAACAGACCATGCGTACCCAGCTTCTCAACGCGTGGGCGGGTGGCGATGTACTTCATGTAGACGTCGGAGCGTTGGGCCGTATCCCAGTTAGCTTCAAGCGTTGACGAGATGTAGGCGGAGGCTTTCGCCCGCGTCGGTGACTTGTTGTACTCGGTGTACTCTTCCAGCTTCATCGACGCAGGAAAGTCCCTTGTGAGTTTGCCGATGAGCTCCACCTGTTTTTTCGTGGGCGGACGACCATCAGGTAGTCTCTCAACATTTTCTCGCGTCGCAATGTACTTCATGTACTTTCCCGCGCCGCCAGCCTTGATGTACGGCGACTTCAGAATCAGCCCTGCCATTCGGCTTCGTCACTCTCCTTCACCGCATTCGCCAGTGACACGCGGCCGCTTGCCTGCTTCACGTTCTTCACACTGTCCGATCGGAGCTTGCGCAGGTAGCCGGGGTCGAGATCGTACTCGCCGGCGATGATCTGCACCAGCATGTCCAGCTCCACGGAGTTGTTGAACTGCAGAGCTGAGAGGCGATCCTCCAGCACACCGAGCCTGCCGTCGATGGCGCTTGTTACCGACACCGGCAGCGTGGTCATGCTTCGTGCCAGCAGGTGGTCGATGTAGAATTTCACCGCGTGTTCCAGAAATTCATTCCGCGTGCGGCTGCCGTCGCTGTCCATGATGAGGTCGATTTCGCGCTTCATCTGAGGGGTCACCCGAAACGCGATTTGTTCCTTGTCCTTGCCCATAAATCCTCCTTTTTTTCTCCTTTGATATTGTGTTTTTCCTTGCCTCCGTAAGCCTTTCAGCCTTGAGATGTCACGGGGCCGCTTTTTCCCTCAAAAAGATGTCACTTCCGTTCTCCCGAAATTGCCCGCACTGCGGGCAGTTGTGAGAAGAACAGCACCGGATTAGATGTCAGGTGTTTATCCTGCTTCTCGTTTTCCTCCCCCTCCAGGGTCGGAAAAGGCTCGAAAAACGGCCCACGTGGGGCTAGGTCTGTCTGACGTGTAAGCGCCCCATGTTGATCCCAAGAACCGCACACGTCGTGACCCACGGCCTCACGGCGGGGGTTGTGGGGACGTCGTGCTTTCGGCCTGCCTGTACCGTTTTGCGGTGTCTGGCGCGGAGGCGCTTTGCACCGGCGGGAGGTTGAGGATGTAGTAGGTGTTGTTCGTCTGCCTGCTCCGGCCATCCTGCCAGTCTTCGTATGTCGCCACCTTCCGAACGAACTTCTTCCTGACGAGCGAGGTCACTGCTTTCCTCGCCGTGTTCTCCGAGCAGTTGCAGTTGACCGCGATCTTGCCTATGCTCGGCCAGCAGACATCCTTTTGACCGGCACAACTGACCAGGTAGTTGTAGACCATGAACTCTGTCGGTGTCAGGTCGTAGTAGAAGATGGCGTTGCTCATTTGGTAGAAGCGTTCTCCAAGTACCATGTGTGTATCCTCCTCGTATAATAAGATTTGACAGGAATTTTGTAAGTGTTATCTGTCATTCACTCCGAAAAACCAGCAGGCAAAGGGGTGCCCGTGGTACAATGGCTGTAGGACAGCAGGGACAAGTTCTTATCCCTCCCGTTGCGCCGCAAGGCGGCTTCATGCAAAGTCAGT
>CANQBA010000059.1 GCA_947589545.1 uncultured Oscillospiraceae bacterium
GCCTCCGGCGACGTTACATATCAGCTTATGCTTTCGCAAATCGCGGTGGAGGGCGGCATTCTCTTTGACGTTCACGCCGAGGATCTGTCCTTCGTGACGCTCTGGCCAAGGCCCAAGGACGGCTGGGCGAAGTGGCTTGCGCCGAAGGAGGAATACCGGCAGCTCTTCGGGCTTTTGGCAAAGCCGGGCTGCCTGGAGCTGGTGGAGTACATCTATAACCGGAAAATAGGCTGGTTCTCTGCAAGTGTCGTGACGAAGCATCTGCAAATGGCGCGGGAGACCGTGGAGGATCTGTTGGAGGAGCTTACGGAACTGAGGCTGGCATCCTCCATGGAGCTTGAGCTGGAGGAGGGCGACACCAAAGTCTATGAGGTGTCAGAGCCTTGGAAGCTGATCCCTTTCCTGATGCTCGCCCGGACGCTGATGCAGTCCGAGTCAAACTATCTGCAGCTGTACGCCCCGCTACCACTCTTTGGGCCGGATGAAAAATGGGAAGACGGGAAAAAAGAAATCTCGAAATGACATGATTGATAGAAAGGAGCAGTAAAAATGCGTTATTATTTGAAAAAATATTGGGTTGCCAATCTTTTGGCGATCCTGCCGGGGCTTGTTGTGTGCGCCCTGCAGGTCGGAAACGATCTTTTGATGATTCGATCCTTTGATAGCATCATCGACCGCAATCTGAGCGGCTTTATCTTTTGGATGTTGATGATGGCGGGCGCTTGGATCCTTCTTTTGTGGATCGGCAGTCTGCGGGATTATTTCCAGGCCCGCGCCATCAGGGCTATGAACAACGCGATCCGAAGGGACATGGCGGTGACACTGCTTCATAAGTCCCATGTGGAGTTCCACGGGACGGACACGGGGGAATACCTCTCATGGTTCACCAACGATGTAAATCAGATGGAGGATCTTGCATGGGCCCCCTTCTATCAGTGTGTGGATCTGGCGGCCACCGCCGTCTTCTGCGTCGCCGCTCTGCTGACGCTCCACTGGTCGCTGCTGGTGGCGGCGCTTATAAACGCGGCAGTTATGCTGCTTGCCCCACAGCTTTTCACCAAGCGCATGGAAAGGCTGGGCGAAGCCTGTGAGACGGAGCAGGCCAAGGCCACAAGCAAGCTGAAGGACATTCTGGCAGGGTACGACGTCCTGCGCGCCTTTGGCCGGGAACCGCGCTTCCGCCAGGGCGCGGAGGCTGCCAGTGAACAGATAGAAAAGCCCAGGTTCAGGTTGAGAACTGTGAAGGCTTTCATAACCGCCGGATTTGGCTGCGTAAACCTAGGCTGCCAGATACTGATAAATCTATTGATTGGCGTGCTGTCCATCCGGGGCGTGATCCTCCAGGGCACCCTGATGGGCGGGGGAAATCTGGTGGGAGGTCTATCCAACAGCGTCGGCAGTCTGGCCCAGTACCTGTTGTCCTTCTCCTCCACAAAGCCGTATTTTGAGAAGATCACCGTCCACGCGGACGGTGTTCAGGACAGAGAAAGCGGGGGGCTTGAGCCGATCAGAAACGCCATCACCGTGAACAATCTGACCTTCCAATACGACGAGAAGCCCGTCCTTAATGGCTTGTCCCTGATTTTTAAAAAGGGCGGCAAGTACGCCCTCACCGGCCCCTCCGGGTGCGGCAAGTCCACGCTTTTGAAGCTCCTGCTGGGCTGGTTGCCGGATTACAGAGGAACCATTCGCTTTGACAGCACGGACGCCCATGAGTTCACGCCGGAGCAGCTTCAGGAGCAGATGAGCTACATCGAGCAGAACGTGTTCCTGTTCAACTCCACCATCCGGGACAATATCACTTTGGGCGAGACGTTTACCGACGAGCAGATGGAGAAGGCCCTGCGGGACAGCGCCCTCGTGGGGGACCTGGCAGCCATGCCGGAGGGTCTGGACACCCCGGTGGGCGAGGACGGCGGTAATCTCTCCGGCGGGCAGAAACAGCGTGTCGCTATCGCCAGGGCGCTCATACATGACCGCTCCATTCTCTTAGTTGACGAGGGCACCAGCGCCCTGGATCAGAAGAACGCGGGCATCGTGGAGGAGAGCCTGCTGGCAAACCCGGAGCTTACGCTGATCCTCGTCAGCCACCACCTCGCTCCGGAGAGGAAGAAACAGTTTACTCAAGTGTACGATTTGCAACCGACAGTACCCTGTCTAAAATCGGCATAACAGAGCGATAGATCAGACTTGTCGCAATTTGACTTTGTGTTCCCGGTAAAAGTCGATACGTAATATCAACATATATACCAAATTTATACAGAAACGTCTGAAATAATGCAGTTCTTTTGCAGAATAAGAACAATAATTGGAGGCGTCGGTTATGAGAAAGTGCGTCAGATGCGGTTCAGATATGAAGGAAGACTGCGGAATTAAGGTAGGGGGTTACGGATACGGAATTCAATTAACCTCTGATGAAAACAAGAGATTCGGAGGCAGAATGGGCCCGCCAAAAGTGGCGATCTGCCCAAAATGCGGGGAAGTATCAATTTATCTTGAGGACACAGGCAAGCTGAAATAGATTTTAGTTTGGCTGTCAGCTATAATGGACTCTTTGACCCATACGCTCGGGAGCACAAAAGGGAATTGGGAGATAATAATCACGCCTCCGGTAATCCGGAGGCGTGATCCGTTTTCCTATTGCGGATATCGGCGCAGGTCACCGGGACGACTGTTTGGAGGCCTGAGAGGCTCAGCGCCCCACGATAAAAAGAGTGGCCGGGATCGACCGCCCACTCTTTTGAATTAGTCTGCGGTTTAGGGGCAACTACGATCAGCTTATGAGATCGTCGTACATCTTCTCATAGAGCCGTAAAAGCTGCTGGTTTGTGGTCTCGCGGCAAGTGATGACGGTTCCAAGCGCCTCTGCCTTGGCCTGTCCCTGAATGTTCCCGGGACTGCCCGGTTCGCCGCTGTCGCCGTCGGACATAGCGGCCAGTTTCCCGGCAACCTCGGTGAGGCAGGCGGTGTCCGCCTGGATGAGGGCGATTTGACGCAGGATATAGGGGATGCTGTACTCCACCTCGCCGGTGGGGAGATTATTTTCTTTTGACATATTCTGTCCCTCCAAATCTTCATTTGGCGGGGCGCGGAGGACAATGGTGTCGTCGGATATGAACCGCGCCCTGCCGCTTTTGACAAGACCTCTGGCCCGTTTGGGCCAGGTCGGTTCAAGACTGCTGCCATGCTCGTCCACGACCTTGATGTTTTTTTCGATGGGTGTCACCCCCAGGTCACGGATCATTCGAAGCCGCTGTTTTTTGTGATGGGTGCCTTCCCCTGACTTCGTAAATATTAAAATCAAATACAATATGTCTGGAATCAAGTCAACAGGTTTCTTCGCAGATATCGGCGTAGGTGAAATCGATGACCCGCCGCAGGTCGTCCGGGGAGAGCTCCACCTGAAAGCCGATCTTGCCGGCGGAGAAGGTGACGGTGTCGAAAAGCTGGGCGGTCTCGTCGATGACGGTGGGGAAGGGCTTTTTCATGCCGATGGGGGAACAGCCGCCGTGGACGTAGCCGGTGAGGGGCAGGAGCTCCTTCTGCTTTATCATCCCGATGTTCTTCTCCCCCACGGCCCGGGCGGCCTTCTTCAGATCCAGCTCTCGTTCCACCGGCACCATGAAGACGTAATGCTCCCCGGAGCCGGCCACGGTGACAAGGGTCTTGAAAACCGCGTCCGGGTCGAGGCCCAGAGCCCTCGCCACGTCGGCGCCGCTGACCGCACCGATCCGGGAGTAGTCCCTGGGCGTATAGCGGATGCCGTGCTGGTCAAGGACGCGCATGACGTTGGTTTTGTTGAGCTTGTCGGACATATCAATAGATGTCCTGAACCACCTTCTCAGGCGGGACGGTGAGGCGCTCGGGGTGCATCAGATTGTGCTTGAGCATCTTGAGCCCCTGGGCGTAGTTGTAGCCGTCGCAGATGCGCTCGTCGGTGACGATGGTGTAGTCCACATAGCGCCGCTCCTCCACCACGCCTGTTTTGTTCATCTCATAGACCCTGCGCTTGGCGCCGAAGGCGATGAAGATGGGCAGGTTGCCGAAATTGTAGAGGTGGTGATAGATGGGCGGGATGCCCAGGGAGCCGATGTCCGTGATGATCATGGAGCCGTGGAAGGGGCTGGCCTCCAGCACCAGCTTGGGCATGATGTGGAAGTAATCCAGGATGCACAGGATCCAGACGATGAACTTCAGCAGCAGCCGGGGGATCTTGACCAGTATGCCCGCCAGGTCGCCGGTGGCGGTCTCGGAGCCGTTTTTCACATGGTCGATGGCGGCGTTGAGCTTGTTGTATACGTCGTAGACGGTGTCGGTGGGCTCAAAAATGACCTTGATGGATGTCTCGCCGCCGTTTTCCTCCATGGTTTTCTTGACGGTCATGACCACCTCGATGTTTTTGCGCGCGTAGGCCCGCTGTCCGTTTATGTACCGGTTGAGCTGGGGCTTCTGGCTGATGGTGCGCACATAGGAGGCGATGAACATATGGAGCATCCCCAGGCCCGGATAGCCCTCCCGGCGCTTTTCACGCATGAATTTCTCCAGCTCCGTGACCTCCACGGAATCCCGGAAATAGTTGGAGGCGTCGCCGCGGTCGCGCATGACGAAGGCCGTGATGCGCATGTACGGACTCATGCCGCGGATGCGGCGGCCCGGTTTGTTTTTCGGGAAGGTGGGAACCATGTCTTTAGCCATTTCTATCCCTCTTTTCTGCATACTTATATAAAAGTATATATCAATTTAGCGAAAGATGCAACTGTTTTGCAAAAATAATTTCCTTCTCAAATAATCAATACACGCTGTTGATTTTGTGACGGTATGATGGTATACTGTATAAAATAATCCGACAGGAAGTGGGGAAATGGCGAATATTAAGGACAACCGGCGCTCGCAATACACCCGCACGGCCTTGCGGCGGGCGCTTTTGATGCTGATGCTGGAAAAGCCGGTGGACAGGATCACGGTGAAGGAGCTGTGCGACGCGGCGGACATCAACCGGGGCACCTTCTACGCCCATTACGCAAGCCCGGAACAGCTGCTCAGCCAGGTGGAGAACGAGTTCTATCTGGATCTGCTGGCGGAGGTGTCCTCCTTCCGGGAGGCGGAGGACGTGGAGCGGATCTTTGTGGACGCCCTGAAGGCCCTCCGGGAGCGGCGGGAGCTGGCCAGCGCCCTGTTCGGCCCCCACGGGGACCGGGAATTTCTCAGCCGCGTGGTGCGCGTGGCCCACGATATGTGCATCGTTCAGTGGAGCGGCGTCAGCCCGAAGACGGACAGGGCCCTGCTGGAAAAGCTCTACGCCTACATCTCCTTCGGCGTGGCGCACCTGATCCAGGACTGGCTGGCCACCGGGGCGGAGGAGCCGCCGGAGCGGATGGCGGCCATCCTCACGGATGTGTGCAACTTCGGCGTCAGCGCCTTTGTGGATCTGGAAAAGCTGGATCCCCCGGTGGGGAAGCGGATGAAGGGGACGGAATGAGCGGGATCACGGTCTATCTCATCCGCCACGGGGAGACGGAATGGAATAAGGAGAGCCGCATCCAGGGCCGGGAGGACGTGCCCCTGTGCGCCGAGGGGCTGGAGCAGGCCCGGGAGACGGCGGAGAAATTCCGGGACATGCCCCTGGCCGCCGTCCTCACAAGCCCCCTGTCCAGGGCGGAGACGACGGCGAGGTACATCGGCGCCGCCTCCGGCGCGCCGGTGTATGTGGAGCCGGATTTGACGGAGCGGGATTTCGGGAGCGTCTCCGGCAAGGTGGTGGACATCTTCAACCCGGAGAAGTACGCCGGCGATCTGGAGCCCCTGGACGATGTGGCGGCGCGGGTCCTGGCCGTCCTTGAGCGGTACGCCCGGAGCCTGAAGGCTGATTTTGCCGCCGTCAGCCACGGGGGCGCCATCAACGCCGCCCTGCGGGCCGTGTCCGGGGGCGCGATCGGCAGCGGCAAGACGCGCCTGATCAACGCCGGCATCAATATCCTGGCCTGGGAAGACGGGAGCTTCCAAGTGCGGGGGTATAATCTGCATACGCCATAAAACGCATAAATGATAAAATAAGCGCGGCGGCCATTTGGGGGCTGGTCATATTTGGGCGGTATAATGTTAAATGTTGAGTGGGCGACTGTTCGACAAGTCGGTGTTGGGAGGCAATATAAGTGCATAAATTGATTATACTCAGAGGGAATTCTGGCAGTGGAAAAACTTCTGTCGCAAAAGCGCTCCAGAAAAAATTTGGATCTAATACCATGTTACTTTCACATGATATGATTCGTATGGAGATGTTACATGTATGGAGTACAGAGGGAATCATAAAGTCTGAACCATTGATGATAAATCTGTTGAAGTATGGTAAAGAGAACTCAGAAATCACAATAATGGAAGGTATTCTTCCAGCAGACGCATATAGCAGATTGTTTGAAACTGCTGTAGAAGAATATGGTCAAAATATTTTTGCTTATTATTATGATTTACCGTTTGAGGAAACCATAGTCAGACACAGTACAAAACCTAATAGAAATGACTTTGGCGAAGCCGACATGCGGCGATGGTGGAAAGAAAAAGACTTTCTACCCATGATTTCAGAAAAAATATTACACAAAGATTTAAGCTTTAAAGATGCGGTATCAATGATATATAACC
Source organism: uncultured Oscillospiraceae bacterium (assembly GCA_947589545.1). GTDB lineage: Bacteria > Bacillota > Clostridia > Oscillospirales > Oscillospiraceae > RUG626. The sequence continues at coordinate 6,637 of CANQBA010000059.1, forward strand.
AAGTATCCAATCAAGAATAGATAGCTGATTTGGAAAACTTTCGAAGTGATTGAAGGGTAAATTCCAGCTTATCGAGAAGTTGCAAAACCCTTTTGCCGCCCAAGTGTGTCCCTGCGCGGCGGCCTGACGGCCGCCGCGCGCTTTATGCGTCCGCTTTTATGCCGCCGGCTCGGCGCTGACGGTGTAGAGGGAGTAGAACCAGCCCTTTTTGGCCATCAGCTCGTCAAAACTCCCCTGTTCGGCAAGATGTCCGTCCCGGAGGACGAAGATCCGGTCGTACCGGGCCAGCACCTCCCCGTCCAGGCGGTGGGTCGCCGCCAGACGCGTGATCCCGGAGAGGGCGAGGACGGACTCGGTGATCCTCCGGGCCGTCTCGTTGTCCAGGGAGGCCGTGGCCTCGTCCAGGAGCAGTACCGGGGTGCCCCGCAGAAGGGCCCGGGCGATGCTGACCCGCTGGCGCTCCCCGCCGGAGAGGCCCTGGCCGCCCTCGCCGCAGCGGTAGTCCGCGCCCTTTTCCCGGATGACCGGGCCCAGGCCCGACCGCTCCACGGCGGAGTCCACCGCCTCCTTAGGGAAGTCCCGGAACATGGTGATGTTCCGCCGCACCGTGTCGTCAAACAGGAACACGGACTGCCCGATGAGGCTCTCCAGGTCGTAGAGGCTGTCGGGGTCAATCTCCCGCAGCTCCTTCCCGTCCACGGTGAGACTGCCTTGATACCCGTCGCACCCGCCCATCAGGAGATTCAGCAGAGTGGATTTCCCCGACCCCGAGGCCCCCACCAGGGCGTACCTTTTCCCCGCCTCCAGCCGCATGGACACGTCCCGCAAAACCGGCTTATCCGCCTCGTAGCCGAAGGAGACGTCCCGCAGCTCGATGGCGTCCCGCAGGACGGGGGCCACGGGCTCCCCGGAGCGGGCGGCGTTTTCCGCGGCGATGTCCGCCATTTTGACGATCAGGCCCCGGGCGGCTTTCCGCTGGGCCAGCAGCTGGGGGATCTGCTGGACCGGCTGGATGAGGGAGTTGGAGAGGTTGGTGAAGATCAGTACCGTCCCCACTGTGATCCTGCCGCGCAGTGTCAGATAAGCGCCGATGAAAAAGATGCCGAACTGCATGATGACGGAGAGACTGCCGCCCACCCCCCGCATCGCGCCCCGCCAGAGCAGGCGGCGGCTCCGAACCTGCTCCAGACGGCGGTTCTCGCCGTCAAAGATGCGCCCGGCTTCTTTTTCGGATTTGAAGCTCTTGATGACGGCGAAACCGGAGAGCAGGTCACGGATCCGGCTGATAAAGCCCTCGCCGGCGTCGCTGAGGGCCTTTTCCCGCCGGGACAGCTCCGGCCCGAAGAGGGCAACCCCCAGGAAGGGCAGGACGCAAAGGATCACGGCGGCCCCCGTCAGCGCGGGGCTGTAGGCGAGCAGAAACACCAGCGTGGCGGCGAAATTCAGAGGCAGCATGATCAACTCAAACAGGGTTTGCAGATAGTCGGAGCCGATCACCGACACGTCGCCGGTGAGGACAGACAGGTACCGCCCGGTGCTCTCCCGAGCAAAGGCGCCGATGCCCTTTTCGGAGAGCCGCCGGAAGGCGTAGGACTTGTACTGGGTCAGCGCTCTGCCCAGGCAGGCGCTGAGGGCCCGGTAGTACAGCGTCTCCTCCACGCCCAGGAACACCACCACGCCCGCCGCCGCCCACAAAAGCCGGAGGAGACGGGTGCGGTTTCCCGTCCCGACGGCGTCTATCACCTCGCCCAGAAGCCAGGACACGGCCAGCATGGAGGGGATCTCCGTAAGGCGCAGTGCCGCCGTCCCCAGGAACCGCAGGCGGTTGCGCTCCAGCATGGCCCGGACGTAGGGCTGGGCGGGATCAGGCTTTCTCATCCCGCGGCTCCCCCTCTCCAAAGCACGTCGTCCGTATCACATTGCCCACCAAATTCATCCCATAGGGCTGAAAGATCCAGCGGGCAAAGGACAAAAGGGGCACAATGCCACTGTAGTCGCCGATGGCGTAGGTATCCAACGGGCCGTCCGGCAGGGTGATCTGCTCCCTTTGGAGCAGATGCGCCTGGGTCAGCGCCTCCATGGCCCGCTCCGTCTCCGGCAGGGGCACCCCCGTGCGCTGGGCGACGGCCGCCGCCGCGTAAAGAGACTGCTTGTTCCGGCAAAAGAACCGCAGTGTCTCCATGGCGCCGGGCAGCGCCATAGCCCCGAACAGAACGCGGCATTCGTCGTCGGTGGGGAAATACTTCTCATAGCCCGCCTCCGGCTCCGGGAATACCCCGAAAAAGGAGTAGTCCTTCGCCCCCACGCCCAGGATATAGCCGCTTTCGATGCCTGTCACCGTGCGCATCAGCACGCGGCTCCCGGCAACGGACGGCATGTCCGCCTCCGCGTCCTCCGGATAGTCTATTTTGGGCGCGGTAAACAGCGCGTCGCTGACGCCGTAGATGGCCGCCTCCCACAAAAGCCGGGTGATCCGATCCAGCCGCTCCTGCTCCGGCAGGGATCGCAGCCACCGGATAAAGGCGCCGGAAAGATCCTGGACTTGCCCCCCTTCCCGGCCGAAGAGCTTGTCCACCGTCACCCCCAGCCTGTCCGCGATGGCCGGCAGCAGCGCCACGTCCGGCGCGCCGCCGTTCTCCCACTGACTCACCGCCTGGGTGCTGACGCCGATGGCCGTCCCCAGCTCTTTTTGGGTCATCCCCCGGGCCTTCCTGTATTTTTGTATCTGATTGCCTATCAGGCTGATATCCATATCCAAAACCTCCGTTCCTTTTGCCCCTTGCAAGCGACGGTTTAAGTATAGGTCATATCGCGCTTGAATTCAATGGACGCAAACTGGAGAAAAATCAACCGGCGCTTGATATTTCGCCCGGAAATTGAAAAAGCGCGGCCCGCAACGGAGCCGCGCAAGCTTTTTTGTCCCGTCAAGCCTCCGGAGCCGCCAGCTCCTTGCGCACCGTCAGCGCCATGGCGGTGAAGCAGGCGATGCCGCCCACGAAATTGGAGACCGGCTCGGCCATAAAGACGCCGTTGACGCCTAAGCTCCCCACGGAGGGCAGGAGGAGCGTCAGGGGGATGACGATGAAGGCCTTGCGCAGGAGGGAGAAGAACACCGCCTGTTTGGATTTGCCCAGGGCCACGAAGGTGGACTGGCCGGCAAACTGGAGGGCCATCATGAAGATGCCGAAGAAGTAGATGTGCAGGGCGGGGACGCCGTAGGTCACCAGCTCCGGGCTGTCGTTGAAGAGCCGGATGAACGCCTGAGGGAACAGAAACAGCACCAGCCACGCAACGCTTGTGAAGATCACGCAGACCACCGTCATGAACCGGATGCACTCCAGGACGCGCCCGCTCTTTTTGGCGCCGTAGTTGAAGCTCATCACCGGCTGGGCCCCGCCGGTGAGCCCCTGGACGGGCAGGGTGATGATCTCCCGCACGGAGTTGATGACGGTCATCACCCCCACGTACAGATCCCCCATGTCGCCGCCCACCCGCTTCAGGGTGGCGTTGCAGATGATCTGCACCGACCCGTTGGTCACCGCCATGATAAACCCGGACAGGCCCAGCGCGCAGATCTCCCCCAAAAGGCGCCCGTCAAAGGCGATCCGGCGGACGGACAGGGGGATCACCGCCCGGCGGCTGGTGAGGAAGCAAAAGACCCACACCGCCGAGACCCCCTGGCTGATGACCGTGGCGATGGCCGCGCCTTGCACCCCCAGCTCCAGAACGAAGATAAAGAGCGGATCCAAAAGCAGATTGAGGACGGCACCGATCAGCACCGTCAGCATCCCCATGACCCCGAAGCCCTGGGCGTTGACAAAGAAATTCATGCCCAGGCTCGTCATCACAAACAGCGTCCCCAAAAGATAGACGGAGATGTAGTCCTCGGCATAGGGGTAGGTGTCCTCGCTGGCGCCGAAGAGAAAGAGAATGTCCCGGCGAAACAAATAGCAGAGGACGGACACGATAAGCCCCGAGAGGAGCAACAGGGCGAAGCTCAGTCCCATGATCCTTTCCGCCCGCCGGCCCTTCCCCGCGCCCCGGGCCATGGAGAAAAGCGGCGCGCCGCCGGCCCCGAAGAGCTGGGTGAAGGCGGAGATGATGGTGATGATGGGCAGGCACAGCCCCACGCCGGTGAGGGCCGTAGTCCCCACCCCTTGGATGTGGCCGATGTAGATCCGATCCACCACGTTGTAGAGCACATTGATCAGCTGGGCCAAAGTCATGGGCAGGGCGATGCGCAGAATGTTGCGCCTGACGCTCCCCACGCCAAAATCGGCCGATTTTGTGTTCATCCTTCGTCACTTCCCGTTCCTTTACATTATACAGCGGATTTTAATTGATTGCAACCCGGCGGACGCGCGGACGAAATAAACAGGAAACGGAAAAATGACTTGACATTTCGTCTATTTGACGGTAAAATAAAAGATGGTATTTTTTCAAGATGCTATCCTATCGCGTCCCATGACGCTTTTTCAATTTTTAAATCCCGGAGACGCGGTATTTTGGTGTTTCGGAATCGTATCGAATCATTTTACTTTAGAAAGGGAGGTGCATTATCTCCATATGTGGTGGCTTTATGTAATAGCCGGACTGGTTGGCATCGTCATCGGCGCCGGGGTCATGGTCGCTCTTATAAAAGCGAAGCAGAAGCGCGACCAGAAGACCATCGAGGACGCCGAGGAGCAGGCCAAGCAGATCATCAATGACGCCATCAAGAGCGCGGAAAGCAAGAAACGGGAGGCGCTTTTGGAGGCCAAGGAAGAGATCCACGCAAGCCGTGCCGAGCACGAGCGGGAGGTAAAGGAGCGTCGGGCCGAGCTTTCCAAGCAGGAACGCCGCCTTCAGCAGAAGGAGGAGGCCCTGGACAAGAAGACAGAAGGTCTGGAGCGCAAAAACGAGCAGGTCCAGAAGAAGCTGACGGAGCTGGACGCGGCCAAAGAGGAGGTCGCGCTCATCAAGCGCGGACAGTTGGAGATGCTGGAGAAGATCTCCGGCTACACCGTGGATGAGGCCAAGGCTTACCTCATCAAGAACGTAGAGGCCGAGTGCACCCACGAGGCCGCCATGAAGATCAAGGAGGTGGAGGCCCGCTATAAGGACGAGGCCGACGCCAAGGCCCGGGAGATCATCACCCTGGCTATCCAGCGCTGTGCCGCCGACCATGTGGCCGAAGCCACCGTCAGCGTCGTGCCGCTGCCCAACGACGAGATGAAGGGCCGCATCATTGGCCGCGAGGGCCGCAACATCCGATCCATCGAAAATCTCACCGGCGTGGATCTCATCATCGACGACACGCCGGAGGCCATCACCGTCTCCAGCTTCGACCCCGTGCGCCGGGAGATCGCCCGCCTCGCCCTGGAGAAGCTCATCCAGGACGGCCGCATCCATCCCACCCGTATCGAGGAAATGGTGGACAAGGCCCGCCGGGAGGTGGACGCCACCATCAAGGCCGAGGGCGAACGCGCCGTCTTCGAGACGGGCGTGCGCGGCCTGCATCCCGAGCTTGTGAAGCTCCTGGGCCGCCAGAAGTACCGCACCAGCTACGGCCAGAACGTGCTGAACCACTCCAAGGAGGTTGCCTACATCGCGGGCCTCCTGGCCTCAGAGCTGGGCGTGGACGTGGCCACCGCCAAGCGCGCCGGCCTTCTGCACGACCTGGGTAAATCCGTGGATCACGAGATGGAGGGCAGCCACGTCCAGCTGGGCGTGGAGCTGGCCCGCCGCTACCACGAGTCCGAGGAGGTCATCCACGCCATCGAGGCCCATCACGGCGACGTGGAGCCCCACACCGTCATCGCCTGCCTTGTCCAGGCTGCGGACACCATCTCCGCCGCCCGCCCCGGCGCCCGGCGCGAGAACATTGAGAGCTACATCAAGCGCCTTGAAAAGCTGGAGGAGCTGACCGGCTCCTTCAAGGGCGTGGAGACGAGCTACGCCATCCAGGCCGGCCGGGAGATCCGCATCATGGTCAAGCCCGAGGAGGTCTCCGAGGACGAGATGGTGCTCCTGGCCCGGGAAATCGCCCGAAAGATCGAGCAGGAGCTGGAGTACCCCGGCCAGATCAAGGTCAACCTGTTCCGGGAGACAAAAGCCGTGGAATACGCCAAATAACAAAACCAAAACCCTCGAGGGGAGCCGCCAGGCTCCCCTCACTTTGTCGGAGTAAAGCCGCCGTCGCCTGTGCGGGTAACTTGAAATTAATCTGCTTTTGGCGCCCTTACAAATAATAAAGATGTCGATAGCCGCCGCTATCGCGAGGAAAAATATCCCGATCAGGCATAGGATGATCGACGCTGTCCTATTTGCCGTATCCACGCAGTATACAATCAGTGAGATCAAGCAAATAACGATGGCAATTAAAGTGAAAATATGTTTGACAGGTAGAAATTTGAGGATTTTACGATTAAAAGCGCTGTCGATATTTTTCGCGGCTTCCTCGAGTAACGTCAGGGTTCCGCCTGTAACGAATAATATCAAGTAAATGATCCAATCCGGCATATATTGCCCCATGCCTTTCTTCGCTGAATTCCCGCTTGGCTCCGTTGCCGGCACCAAAAAAGCGGTTAAAAATCCTGCTTCTGCCCGCCGAAATCTATCGGAAAGAACTGTGAAGGAAACCCATCAGGGCGGCCTTTGCCTCTGGCAAAGGCCGTTGGCACCAGGAAAGGCAGCCCAAAAGGGCTGCCTTTCCTGGATAAGTGGTTAAAACTCCTATTTTCAGCCCTGCCCCAGTTCTCGGAGGGAAGGGAGCTCGAGGGAAACCGTCAGGGTTCCACCTCGAATTAAAATGTGCCACCGGCACCACAGAAAAACGGCCCCCGCAGGGGCCGTTTTTCTGTGGTACGGTTATTCATAAGGGACTTTGAGAATAACAAAAGCCGGCGCCGATACATATCCGAGGAGGACGCTCAGAAGGACAGAAATGGCCTTTTGGGCGTTTTCTTTTTGCACATTCGCCTTTTGGCGTGGCGGCTGGTACAATGCAGACATCAAAAAAGGAGGTATGAAAATGAGCACACAATTAACTTACCACCGTGAGGGTGACTACATGATCCCAAATCTGACTGCGCCGGAGGCTGAATCCCTCGGCATTTGGGGCAGAAGACGAAAGGAGTACCTGAAGAAACATCGTAACGGGATATATACCGGGATGCTTCTCTCAGGAAAGCTCAACGTACATCTTGCGGAGATCGACCGACAGGCCGAGGAAATGTTCGAGCAGCTGGTCCGACAAATGGCGGCGGAGCAGGGTGTCACGGAGCAACTAAAAGCCGAGAATCAGATGGTGTGGGTAGGGGCGATGAACAATATCCGCAACGCAGTGAATGAGATGATATTGGACGAATTGATATACTCTTAATGGAAATAGATAGCGGCATCAGAGTGAAAATTCTGATGCCGCTCATATATAACAGATACTTTTAGAATGCTAAATTTTCCTGTTTGCAATTTTGTTCAGCTTTTTATATCCTATACTTCCCAGGACATGGAGCGAGGCGTACTTCTTCAAAGCATTTTCCAAACTAATTCTGATCTGCGTTGGTATGTATTTGGTGAACCCATTCTGATTGATTACAGTTTGAACATTTGCTTGGTTTTGCCTATACAGATTCCAGAAAGCAGGAAAGTTTATATCTGTATTTGATGTTCCTAATTGCATCAACATGTTTTCAACTGACGATTTTTGCTCCGGCGTAAGAGTTTGTGGAATTGACTGGCTCAGAGTTTGAACAAGTATTTTTGTGTCCGTAGGATTGGCTGCGCAAGTTTGTAATCCGTTCTGAATATAGGTGGCCTCCAGCTGTGCGAGATAACTTTGTATCATGAAAAATGAATTTTTCTGTAAATTCTTCATCAGTTGCTGCTGCTCTAATACTTCGGAAGCACAGTTATAAAAATCGTCGAATAATTGAAAGCTGTTAGAATCGATCTTCCTGACAAAATAATGCTTATATTTTTCCCAATAATTGTCCGTGAAAATTATCTGGGACTCATAAAATGCGACGTCATTTAATACCCCATCGACGATATATGACTGAATATCCCCAAGCCTTTTTTGCAAGTCGTTAACTTGAAGAACGATAAGGGAGGCCGCTTCTGACACTTTCCGCCGTTCCTGAATGTAGTATACGCAAATTGCGGAAAGTCCAACAATTGTAAGCAGAAGATTGCCCCAATCTCTGAAAAACAACTTAATTGTCTCTATCATAATACCTCCATATAACGGTGATGAAATCAAACCATAAACGCGTCAAATTCCTCGATGCGGTCGATCCAGTCCAAATTTTTCTCCTTCGCCTTGCTGTCAACAACAACCGCCTTCGGGTCACGCTTGAGAATCTCCGCTTTCATCTTGCGCTGCTCGGATTTAGACGTGGGCACTACCTTCGTCCCGCCGTACCAAGTCGGGACGGATTTGTGGGTAATGTCGATGGTGGGGTGTTTTTTGGACATGGGGACACCTCCGGAAAACTTCTATCTGCTATCAAAAAATATACCACACTATCATGGCATACGCAAGACTGCCTCAATCCTTTGATTTCAAAAACCCCTGCGCGAACGCTCCGGGGAATTGGAAGCGTTTTTCTATACCATCGAAGTTTACGTTGATGATCCCTCCTTCAATGGCCGTGACTTTTCCCTCGCCAAAGGCCTTGTGGGTGACGGCGGAACCTGCGGTCACGTTTGAAAAATCCTGCGTGGGTGCCGGGGCCGCTGCTTTGGGGGCGGGTGGGGACGGAGGGACGAACGCCGGACGATAGGTTGGCGTTGCCGGACGAGGAGCGGGCCTTGTCTCAACGGTGGAGGCTCGGCGGGGCTCCGCTGGCTTTTTCGGAGCCATTGCCGGGGCAGGGACGTCCTCATCCCCATCCTCCTCCGGTTCATTCACGAAGTAAGGCGTGTCTGGGACATCGTCCTCTGCGGGCACATCCGCCAGCATGGAGTTTGAGAGCAGTCCTGCCATGGCGTCGTAGTCCTGACGGGAGATCACCGTGGCATAGAGACCCACCTTGTCCTCCTGGGCGTGGCGGTCAATGCCGGTGTAGCTGAGGCTTGCGTCCTCGTACCGTTTGAATTTGTAGACCGCGTCATTCATCAGCGCCTCGTTGAATACGTTGAGGGACACCAAAAGCTCAAAGTCCTTTACATCCAGGCCCGTGACCTTCTTGAAAAGCGCCGGCTCAAGCTGGGTGATGACGTCCTTCAGGCTGTACTCCCGGTAATCCGTCAGATACATGAACACCGGGACCCGCGTGGCGAACTTTATGAGCTTCTCCTGAATCATCTTCCGCTTGGATTTGTACTCCTTCTCCGCCTCGGTCAGCTCCTTTTTCTCCTTTGGGGTCAGCTTTTCGCTCTCCTTTTTGGCCTTCTTCACGGCCTCGGATTTGTTGATAATGGTCTCGATGTCCGCGTTTAGACTGCGGAAGCCCTCAATGCGCATCAGTGCGTCCATGGCGTCCTTGTTGGCAAGGAGCCGCGCCAATGTCTCGTTGTCCACGTTAACCAAAAGCGCCGACTCCCACCGTTTCGCAAGAAGCGTGGCCGACGTGCCGGCCATGGCCATATCCAGAATTTCCGCCGCGTTGACCTGCCTCATGCCGCTGCCATCGTAGGCAAGCACGGGCAGAAAGCTGATGAACTCGCCCACCTTCTTCTCCGGGTTGCTCTCGGAAACGTTGAGGCGGCAGCTATAATCCGAGATCTGCTTCAGCGCCCGGTCCAGCGCAAAGTCAAAGACATAGCACTCTTTTTTGATGATCTCCCGCTTGCCGCCCTCGCCCTGAACCTCCCAAGGGCTCTGCACCCGGAAAGCCGCCTGAAAGTACGTCTCCGGGCTTGTGAGGTTGCGGAGCATGAAGATACCCGTCCAGGGCCGGATGGTGACACCGGTGGTCAGCTTGCCGCAGGAGAGGGTGATGGTCTTTGTCTCCAGCGGGTCCCGCATGGCCTCCCGCACCGGCTCCAACGCCTTCACGCCGATACCGGCCTCCGCCCCGGCGCACATAATGACCTTGTAATCGTGATAAAAGGTATTCTGTCTCTGGGCAAGCAAATTCGCCATAGCCTGACAGGAGGCCACATTCGGCAAAAACCAAAGCGTATGCTGGAGCACATTCAGGAGCCTTGCGTCCGAATAGGGCATGGGCGGCTTTTGCGCCCCAAGCTTCAGCTCGTCCACAGACGTCTCCAGGAAGGAGCCACGAATGAGGTCCAGCCACTTCTGAACATAATTCTCATAGACGAACCGGGCTTCCTTCCCGCGCCCTTTGGCGGAGAAGAACACGTTGAGATCGAACTCGTCAAACTCCCCCTGTTTGGCTATCTGCTGAATGCTGTCGGGAATCCTGTAGGTCATCATCACCATACGCGGCAGGGCAGCGTAGGGGTTGTCCTCCCCGACCCAGGCATCCTTGGCCCGCTGTTCATCGGAGTAGGTCCAGTTGTAGATCTGTTCCTCGATAAATTCCCCGGAATTCAGCGCCCGGAAGGGCGTGCCGGAGAGATAGAGGTAGTAATCCGTGGTGATGGGCAGCCACGTCTCGTCGTAGGCGTTGCCCCGGTCATAGCGGCTCAGGTCCTCGTCATAGTCGTCCTCGTCCTGCTCAAAAAGCTTTTTCGCGTTCTCCTTCCACGCGCCGAAGTGGTACTCGTCGAAGATCACCAGGTCCCAGTTGGTGGTGTGTACCCACTCGTTGTTGGCCTTGATGCCGCCGGTGAGCTTGTTGACGCCGAGAAAGTCCTGAAACGATCCGAAACAGACGATGGGCCGCGTCTTATCGGCCATCTGATACTGGGCGTCCAGCGTGTTTTGCAGATTATTGGGGTCACGGGAGATAAACTGCCACCCCTCAAAATCCACATGGGTCAAGAGGTCCTCCCTCCATGCCGTCTGAACGGCGGGCTTGAAGGTGAGAATCAGGACCTTTTTAAATCCCATCCGCTTTGCAAGCTCATAGGCCGCAAAGGTCTTGCCGAAGCGCATCTTGGCGTTCCACAAAAACTTCGGCGTGCGGTTAGAGCCCTCGCCGTAGGCGGATTTGTAGTAGGCCGCAGTACGCTCCACCGCCTCCGCCTGCTCCGGGCGCAGAGTAAAGGTCCGGGTGCGGTTTTCCGGGTTCCCCGTCCGATTGCGCACGGCCACCACCGCAGCCAGCACGTCCTTGACGCCACAGCGGAACCACTCTCCGCCCACAGCGTCTATGTGTCGGGCCTTCAGGGCCTTATGTACGTCCTTGTCCGTGAAGTACCCGCCGTCCGGGTACATGGCGCTCTCCCGGAGGACGATCTTATATGGCACGCTACCGTCGGGCCGCTTGGTGGGGTACTGCTGGGCTACCCGCCTGTCCACGTCCACGGCGGTATAGCCCACCTTCAAAAGCCCACGATACTGCGGGTTCGTGTCCTCGTAGGCGTAGATCATGGGGTGTGACGCGGGCCGCTGGGGGAAGAATTCCATGTCAGGCATAGTCGTCACCGCCTAACTCCATAGGCTTTATCATGGATTCAATGAAGGTGATCTCGTCGTCCGTGAGGCCATATTTGGCGTACAGCTCCGCATCCGTCCACGGGTGGGAGAAGTCTTGGATAGGAACAAAAGAAAAGCACCCTTTTGTGATATGTTGAGAGATGGCTATTTGCCAAATCAAGAATCTTACAAATTTCGTAGACAGATAGCTTAATAAGTTCTTTGCTTCTTTTTTTTGTGTCAAACCATCCTGCCAAAAGATAGGTTTCTGTACAGATATGACCTGGAGGCAATATTTCCATAGTCGATAGTATTTTGAACATTCCGCTTTTATCCGGTTGCCCGGCATGTTCAGCGCTCAAATACGAAATCATCACTTTCCACTTGTCTATGTATTCTTTGCCCGTATTAATCAACCTTCTGTCATACGATCCCTTACCTTTATTGTAGCGAAGTACCAGATCGCCCCGTTCCAGCGGGAGGACATTTGTGGCTAATCCGAACGGCTTTCTAGTGGTTACCATTGAATCCATTGTCTTTTCATTTAATGCTGTTACTTTAAAAATAATTGTGTCCGAAACAGGATACCGAATAAAGGTAGAATACTCGTTAAGGCGTTTTACAATCGTCGATGTTTTACCGGCAAAGTTGTTTGTGTATTCGCAAAGTCCTTGGTAGTCTCTGCCCCACAAAAAATAACAAACTCCTCAGGCGACATCCACGCCGGGAAAACAATCAGACGAATTCGTATAATCAACCATCCTTTTGATATGGCCGTCATTCAGCATTTTCTCTCTGAATTCATCCAGACCCTTTCCGCCAGAATACCATCTTGCCGGAATAATCATACACAAATATCTGGGCTTCAGCTTTTTTGATTGCTCAACAAACAAATGATATAACGGTCTTGCGCTTGCTCCGTTTCCACCGTCACTTATATGGTACGGAGGATTACTAATAATCACGTCAAATTTCATCTTCAAAATCTCCTCCGGCCTTGTGGTGTGGATAAACTCATAGGCGTGGCTTTCCAGGTCATCGCGCTTTTCGTCGCCGTATACTTCTTCCGACGCGCCGCAGAAGACGCATTTTCCGTCCTTCCAGCGATGGCGTACATTCTTAAATCTAATGTTCCCTTGGATGTCGTCGAAGTGCGATACGGAATATTGGCCGTTTGGAAATTTTGAACAATATACACTGCGCCGGGCCAACAGGCTCGTCATCTCGGTAATAGCGATGCCGTAGACCTGGTTGTGGAGGATATGGTCCAGGCGCTCCTGCAGGTCCGGGATTACACTCTCCAGCCCTCGGAGAAGGCGTTTTGTGATTTCCCGGAGGAACACGCCGGTCTTCACCGCCGGATCCAGGAATTTCGTGTTGGGGTCCTGAAAAAGCTCCTGGGGTAGCATGTCCAGCATGGCGTTGGCGACTTCGGGCGGGGTGAAGACCTCGTCATTGGAGAGATTTGCGATGCAACTCAGCACGTCCGGGTTATACGCGGACACATAGAGGTCGTTACTCATACTGCGCCACCCTTCTGTAATCTGTAATGGGGTACTCCCGCAGGGGTCCGGGGATGAAGGCTTTTGTCTCCGAGTCGTATTCCCAGCCCTCCATGGTCAGGTTGTCGGGGTCACTCGGTTTTGCCTCCGGCACAAGGAGCTGGTTCAAGCGGTAGTCCCGGCGCCGGACCCGATAACTGTCGATAAAGCTCCACTCGGCAAAGATGATGGGCGTCCCGTCCGCCTGCCGCATGGTCAGCGCGTCACCGCAGAGGATATTCTTTTGGAGAATGTATCGCACCACGTCCCGGCACAGGTCGTTGGCGCTTTTTTTCATGTTTGCGGTGTACTCCGCGTCCCAGATATTGAAGAGATTTTGGCGGCAGGCGGCTGTGTTGTCCTCAAGCAACTCCACTCCGTAGATGGACATCACCGCCCGGACCGCGTTTGCCTCGTAGCTGTCGGGAACGACGGTCTTTCGTCTCGGCAGGACAGATGCCTTTTTCGCCGCCGCCAGCTTCCTGCGCAGGATCTCCGTTAGGAACGCCCCCTCGCCGCAGGCAGGCTCCAGAAATCGCGAGTCTATCCGCTCCGTCTCCTGCTTTACAAGGTCCAACATGGCGTTGACCTCGCGTTCCGCGGTATACACTTCTCCGAACTGTTCAACCCGCTGCCTCGATTTTACCTGCCGCTCCGTCATCGTCACACCCGCCTATCTACAATAAGATTCTTATTTGTCATTATTTCTTTTAGCAATAATCTTACTACTTTCGGACATAATTAGCAAGAACATATCAAATATATTTTCTAACTCGTAAGATTCTTTATACTACCTCTTATGAGGTGATAAAATTGATTGGCGAACGACTTGCGGAAATACGCAGCTTCAACGGCGACACCCAGGCTTCTCTTGCGAAGAAGTTGAACGTCTCCCATTTTACAGTTTCGAGCTGGGAGCAGGAGAAAAGCTCCCCCGACCATGAAACATTGGTCAAAATCTGCAGACTCTACAACATAACCTCCGACTACCTCCTGGGACTTACCAACATAGATCCAGTATTCGCCGAACGCCGCCGCCTGGAGCAGTTCACAGAATCAGAGCTGCGGGAGATACGAAAGTTTGAAGAGTTTTTGATCTGGAAAAAAGCCAACAAATAAGGAACAGCCGCTCGGCTGTTCCTTATTTATCCTTGCTTGATTTAAATGTGCGATTCTGAGTCTATTTGTTGAAAGACATAAACCCGCATTAAATGGTGTACCAGTATAGATACACCCGGCATACTTGTACTCCAACGCTTCAGGTTTGTTGATTGTGCGGCAATGCCTCCTTTTTCTTTTGAAACCTCTCGCTGGAAAGAATTTTCCAACAGTCAACTGAGGTGAACGAGAGCAGTTTTACCACCCACCAAAAAAAGAAACGTGCCTCCCCACCATTACCGCTTGATTCTTCCATAAGTCCATGGGCAATTCTGTTTCTTATATTTGCGCCGGCCTTTTCATTCAAAAGACCTTTGAAAATAAAAAGTATATCATTATCATAGCAGTCTATCAACTCAGCAGAGTCAAAGACTTTTGAAAGAAGCTTCGCCTCGGAGATGTTCTTGCTATCTAATGTACTCATTACGGCTCCAGCCTCTTCCGCAATGCATCTGAACAGATTTTCAATTTGCGGTGCGAGTATGTGTAAAGACAGATAGATGTCTCCTGTCATACCAAGATATAGTCCAGATAGGAAAATATTTTCCCTCCCCGGTGGAATGATGGGGTTATCTGATACCAGAAAACTCAAGTCATCTTTTGTATACGCAAATCTTTCGTTCAACAAATCATGAAACCATTTTAGATAATTATTCCCATGTATTTGTTCATGCTGCAATGCAGTACGGTGCATGTGTTTCTCAAGTGTTTCAGTGTCTTTATCAACATTGTTAACGTCAATGGGGTCCATTTTGGCAATGGTTTGCCCGCTTGAAGATATTATATTGCTGGAAAATAACTGTGATAGCGGGTCTGAGGCTCTTTCCAAAACCTGTTGCTTCAGATTATCTTTCTTTAGGAGAGGCGTTATCTGAGTAAGCATAACGATGTGTTCTTCAAAAGAAAGTCCATCAAACAGTCTCAGAACCTCCTGGTAAGTTTTTGTCACATCCTCTTTGGAAGTGATGGTGAGCATGAGACTGGGAATGTGCTTTTGAAGTTCAATTAACTTTTTATGGATGCGCTCGCTTTCTCCTGGGGCACCATTATTTCGAAAAATGTGTAATGCTTCTTGATAATCATTTAAGGCACTGGAAATCGACTGAATATTGTCTACAGACACTGATGAAGCCCTCTCTTCCAGATACCGAGCAAGGTTTAAGCTGTTTTCTGTTGCGCGCCCCGTATCACCCTGTTTTAATAAGATTTTCGTTTTAAGATTGTATGCTTGCTTGGTTTTGTTGCTATTCTCAGAATTTGTAATTATTTTATCAAGCAAAGGCAGGATTGTATCATACTTTGTCCACTTTCTTTGGTTAAGCAACAGATTTATCATTTCCAGACTTAAAAATAAGGGGTCAGTTCCGTTAATATCTATTATTTTATCATAAACCTGTTGAAGATATGCGAGGTATTTTTTCAAATTAATTTGTGCGGCTAAAGCTATTGCATTACTTAGATACTTAAAACAGAGGCTCCATTTATGTGGGTCAAAAGTGACAAGAAAAAGTTCATAATAGCAGGAGCAAGCAAGGTCTGCCATCTTATAATCTTTTTTTGCTCCCCAGAGGACTTCGGAAACTCGCGTCCGCAGCAAGAGTGGTAGCTCATCGAGCTTTAGCGAATATAAGATACGAAAATCATCGTCAGTTAGATCGTCTATGGCAAACGACCTTGTTCCATCGGCCCATTCAAACATAGGATAGAACATAATGCCGGACTTTTCGTATTTAACACCTATTGAAGAGATGAGCTGGAGGAGTGTGAAAATTTTCTTATCAAATTCATCAGTAAGTATCTCACGCCTTTCGTCTGTAAAGACTCCTGCCTTTAACCTCCGCTCATCCGTCAAAATTATTTCTTTCAGGACCTCGTATATATCCATTTATTCACCTCGCATTTTTTGAAAGCATAAACTATTATATTCAAGAGTTTAACAAAAAGCAAGTGATTACATAATATGGTGCATTCCCTCAAAAAACCTATTGACAAACATTGGGTGAGTGTGGTATCTTAAAATACTCTCTCCGGAGAGTCATCTTTTGCCGCATTAAGTTGCGAGGACGGCTTTTGGCCGGACAATGCCGCGGGGTGCTAAGCGAAAACACCGCCGTTTCCGAATCTGCTTTGAACTGTCAGCGGTCGGAAAACGTATAGGACAGTCCCGACTTTGGTTTTCAAACCCGGTTACATATGCAAAATTCATCGGGTTTCAGCGGGACACAAACTGTCCCGCCGGTGAGGTTGCATATGTGACCGG
>CANQBA010000060.1 GCA_947589545.1 uncultured Oscillospiraceae bacterium
CTAAATTCTCGTTTAGCTATAGTGATGATAAAAAAGGTGTGAAATTAGTGATATATGGATAACAAGAAATCCATAGAAAGAGAATGTTTGGAGAAGACTCAAAATTATATATCAAATGCTCCAAACTCTTCAAAGTATATTTTGGGGCTTCTTTCCGGTAGAGTGATTGAAAGCGAAAGACCTGATTTTCTGATAGAAAACGAATCAGGGGTTATCGGGGCAGAACACTTTTTAGTAGATACGCTTATAGGTAAGAAAAAAGCGGCAAGAAGCAGAACAAGAGAAAGTGAACTGCAGAGAATCTTTAATAAATATCATGATAATATTGACGGTAATGAAGAAAAAGCTCTAAAGGAAGTCGAGTCGACAGTTCAGTCAGATATAGATGCCATTCAGGACTTTGACTATCAACGATTTATAAGTGAATTTAAACGAATTGTAACGGAACATTCAAATAGGGTGATTGAATACAAAAGTCTGCATAGCGAATTATATAAAATTGCTTTTTTAATTGAGATTCCTATTCCCAAGAACAAGATAATTGGGATTAGTACGAGCCATAAACAAGAGGAAATAAAGGGAAGAAGATTCCCAATAACTGATGAGATGCTAAAGGTGCTCAAAAGTATATCGTGTAATGTTGATTATGTTATCATAAGTGTAATGCATGAAAATTATAAGCGTTATCCATATGTAGTATACGCGTTTGACAGTAGCAGATTTGAAGATTCAATAAAAATGCAGATAAAAGAAATATATAGAAGTTTTACGTTTGATTGGCAAACAAGGCCAATTAAAGCCCGGTTAAAACTGAGTTTGGAAAAGACTGAGGATCGATGAGGAGATAAATACCATGTCAGATTTTTATACGGAAGCTGACTACGAAAAATCTATCATAGAGCTGTTCCAGAATATGGGGTATCGTTATGTTTATGGCCCCGATGTCGAAAGGGATTTTAAAAGTCCCCTCTATGAGGCAGAGTTGACTGCCGCATTGTATCGGTTGAATCCCACTATGCCGGAGGAAGCCATAAAAGACGCGCTTTATAAGCTGAAGAACTTTGAAAATGCAGAGCTGGTTCAGAAAAACGCTGTATTCATGGACTATATTCAGCATGGCATTGAGGTGCGCTATTTTGCCAAGGGCGAGGAACGCTCCGGCCTCGTGTACCTTGCTGACTATATAAATCCTGACAACAACTCTTTCGTCATTGCAAATCAGTGGACATTCGTAGAAAACAGTAACAAGCGCCCGGATGTGCTTCTGTTTCTCAACGGCCTGCCTGTTGTCCTTGTGGAGTTAAAATCACCTTCCAGGCAGGAAACCGACGCATCGGAAGCTTATACGCAGATAAGAAATTATATCCATGAGATACCATCCATGTTTATATATAACTGTATCTGCGTAATGAGCGATCACTTGACCTCCAAGGCGGGAACGATCACTTCCGGCGAGGATCGCTTCATGGAGTGGAAGACTAAGAATGGAGATTATGAAAACACGCAGTACGCCCAATTCGATACATTCTTTGAAGGTATTTTTGAGCGGAGGCGTCTGCTGGACATCATCAAGAATTTTATCTGTTTCTCAAATGAGGGATTGAAGCAATACAAAATACTTGCCGGGTATCACCAATATTTTGCCGTAAGAAAGGCCATCGAGTCCACCAAGCGGGCAACGGAAACGGACGGTAAGGGCGGTGTGTTCTGGCACACCCAGGGCAGCGGAAAATCGCTTTCAATGGTTTTCTATGCGCATCTTCTGCAGGAGGCGCTTGACAGTCCGACAATTGTTGTTCTGACTGACCGAAATGACCTTGATGACCAGCTCTACGGGCAGTTTGCGAAGTGTAAGGATTTCCTGCGTCAGGAACCGATGCATGCCGAGAGTCGGGAACATTTGAAAGTTCTTCTTGATGGCAGGCAGGCAAATGGTATCATATTTACCACAATGCAGAAGTTTGAGGAGTCCCATGAGCCGCTTTCCGAGCGCCGGAACATTGTAGTCATGGCAGACGAGGCCCACCGTGGTCAATATGGTCTTAAAGAAAAGATTGATGCGGAAACAGGCAAAATCAAAGTTGGAACGGCCCGTATCATTCGCAATAGCCTTCCGAACGCTACATACATTGGCTTTACAGGAACGCCTATATCTTTGAAAGATCGAAGTACAAGGGAGGTATTTGGCGACTACATTGACGTTTACGATATGACACAGGCTGTTGAAGATGGCGCCACCCGCCCGGTTTATTATGAAAGCCGCGTCATTAAGCTGAAACTGGATGAGGCGACGTTGCATCTTATCGATACCGAATACGACATTATGGCAAACAATGCCGACCCGGAGGTTATTCAGAAAAGCAAACGCGAGCTTGGCCAGATGGAAGCGATTCTTGGAAACGAGCAGACAATAGCGTCTCTGGTAGATGATATACTTGACCATTATGAGCAGCATCGAGCAAATTTGCTTACGGGCAAGGCGATGATTGTCGCCTATTCCAGAGCTATTGCAATGAAGATTTATGATCGTATTCTTCAACTTCGCCCATCATGGACAGAAAAAGTTGCTGTTGTCATGACTGAGAGCAACAAAGACCCGGAAGAATGGCGCTCTGTCATCGGAAACAAACGGCACAAAGAAGAACTGGCGAAAAAATTCAAGGATAACAGTAGTCCCCTCAAAATTGCTATTGTGGTCGATATGTGGCTCACGGGCTTTGATGTTCCTTCTCTCGCAACTATGTATGTCTACAAACCGATGCAGGGTTATAATCTCATGCAGGCTATTGCTCGCGTGAATCGTGTATTCGGCGATAAAGAAGGCGGACTGGTTGTAGACTATATCGGCATTGCCTCTGCGCTGAAGGAAGCTATGAACGACTACACGTCCCGTGACAAGAAAAACTATGGTGATACAGATATTGCGAAGGTAGCCTATCCGAAATTTCTGGAGAAAATATCTATCTGCCGTGATATATTTCACGGATATGATTATTCCAAGTTCACGACAGGAACCGATTTGGAAAGATCCAAAGCCATTAGCGGAGCAATTAACTTCATTGTTGCTGTCGGTAGAGAACGCAAACGCGAGGATTTTTTGAAAGAAGCTCTGTTGTTGCGTCAGGCACTGTCTTTGTGCTCATCCCTTGCGGAGGAAGCCTTACGTATTGAGGCAGCCTTCTTTGAGTCTGTCCGTGTTCTTTTGACACGGCTCACTAATCAAGGCAACGGTAAAAAAATTTCCCTGGTGGAGATGAACGCAAGGATAAACGCGCTTCTCAGTCAGAGCGTGAAAAGCGATGGCGTTATTAATCTTTTCTCTGATGTATCAGAAGAATTTTCTCTGTTTGATCCAAAATTCCTTGAGGAAATTTCTAAAATGAAGGAGAAAAATTTGGCGGTCGAATTGCTTAGAAAATTGATAGCTGAACAGGTACAAATCTATCGGCATACCAACGTAGTGAAAGCTGAAAAATTCAGCGAAATTATACAGAGTACAATGAACCGGTATTTAAACGGTATGTTGACAAATGAGGAGGTCATTCAGGAGCTTCTTAACTTGGCAAAACAAATCGCCAACGCCCATAATGAGGGGGCCAAGCTGGGACTGACAGCGGATGAACTGGCGTTCTATGATGCTTTGACAAAACCGCAGGCGATTAAGGACTTTTATGAGAACGAGGAATTGATTGCGATTACGAAAGAGCTTGCTGATACGTTGCGGAAAAATCGTACTATCGATTGGCAAAAGCGTGAATCGGCAAGGGCAACGATGCGAATGATGATCAAGAGGTTGCTAAGAAAGCATCGATATCCTCCAGAGGGCATGGATGATGCCGTGCAAACGGTTATGACACAATGTGAATTGTGGACGGATAACGTCGATATGGATTTCTGATTGCATTTTTAAACGCTTCCAAGTATAGAAATACATTTGAGGAGAGGATAGATGAGGACAGCGGAGTAGTGCGAGATCATAATAATAAATTGCACGGCAAAATCTACATATCCTTAACTAAAAAAACGTCCGGGAGCCAAATTGGCTCTCGGATTTTTATGTGCCATTTATGATCTTCAGTGCCTCCTCCTCGCTCAACTCTCCGGCGAGGTATTGGTCGCGGGCCTCGGTGGCTTTGCGGGTCCACTCATAGAGCCCTTCTTCGGTGAGGCTCTTGGCGGTGATGGTTTGATTTATGGTTTCGGTACGCTCGTAGCGTTTGTACATGCGCTGGCGGGCGCGGTCAAATTCCTCGATGACCTTGTCGCGGCCGGCGTCGTACCTGTGCTTGAGACGGGGGCCCAGGTCCTTGCAGGTCTTGCCGTCACGGATGACGCGGTCACAGTAGAGCGTTTTCCGCTTCGTCTTCGGTACGAAAAATCTGCCGCAGCACCGGCAAAGCTCCACGGTTGGTTTGCGCTCGATGAAGTTCAGGAGGAGGAAGCAGTAGTAGGACGCCGGCGAGCGGAAGTGGTAGCGGTTGACGAGACGCCCGTCCTTGTTCATCAGCATGGTCTGAACAAACTCTGTCTTGCGGAGCGGCTTGTACTTCTTCTTGAAGTCCAGAGCGACGCCGCGGTGGAGGTCGCTGAGTAACTGGACGGTGAGATTTTGAAAGAGGACGATCTGCTGAAGCGGTGCTACCACCGCATGGGTCGCAGCGAGCAGATGCTCAATCGTCCCGTTGTTAACCGGAATCGTGCCGTCCAGAACCGCACGGATCAGCGTTCCCTGGAGCGGGTTGTCGCGCTCGAAGGTGTATACGAAGTCCGAAAGTGTCTCCATCATGTTCTCGAAGGTGTCATGGTCGAAGACCTGGCGCTTGTTGAAGTCGGTGATGATGTAGTTGGACATGGTGGTGATGTAGTTAATCACCTGCACATACGGCCCAAAGTTGAGTTCGGAAAACTCGATGATCTCCTGCTCGACTGTGGAGTCGGGCAGCTTCTCCTCTACCTTATCAAAGACGGACAGCGGCCCGTCTACCGGAGTAGGGTAGTCGTGGAGCGCGTCCTCTAATTTTCTTCCGCGAAGTTTTAAGTGAACAAGTTTGCGCTTCAGCGTCCCGTCTGGAAGCAACGAGACATACAAACCTAAGTCCTCCAATGGTTCTCACCTCTGTCTAAAAGTGTTATTCCTCCGAAATGTTCAAGAACGCGGTTTCATTTTTAAATCCTCTGTCCTGATGTAAGATTATATCACAAGCGGGGCAGACCCGCAAGAAAACAAAAGGAGGATAAAAGATGAAGCAAGCGATGTACACAAGCTACGACGCCCTGCCGCTGTTCCTGAACGCGGAGACGGTGGCGAAGGTGCTGGGGGTGTCCATCTCGTCCGGCTATGAGCTGATGCACGAGACGGGCTTCCCGGCGCTGCGAGTTGGGAACCGGCTGATGGTGCCCAAGGAGAAGTTCATCCAGTGGGTGGACGAGAGGACGAGAGGTGATAAGAAATGCAACTGATGCCGGGAGAGTTTTTCGAGATGCCCTCCGCGGTGTTCCAGATGGACCTGACGCCGGAGGAGCTGGCGACCTACGCCTACCTCAGGTGCCGCAAGAACAACCGCACACACAAGTGCTGGCCCAGCTACAAGACCATCGGCGAAGCCATCGGGCGGAGCCGAAAGTCGGTGGCCAAGTACGTGGGCGCCCTTGAGGAGAAGGGCCTCATCAAGACCGAGACGACTGAGATGATCACGAAGAAGGGCGTGCCCCTTAATGGAAATCTGATGTATACCATCCTGCCCGTCTGTCCAGCGGTGGAGCAATTCAACCGACGGCTCATACGCAGGGCGGAGGTTGAGAACGAGCGGCGGCGAGTGCAGGCGGCGCTCAATGAGAAGGGAGCGTGAGGCCGTGTGTCACGACACGTGCGATTCCGTACTCAAAATGGGGTGTTTACACGTCAGACGATCCAAGCCCGACGTGGACCGCTTTTCAGCCCTTTTCCGACCCCGGAGGGGAGGAAAAACGAGAAGCAGGATAAACAACCGACATCACAATTAGCGTCGGTTGTCTCACATCTGCCCGCAGTGCGGGCAGTTTCGGGAGGACGAAAGTGACGTCTTAATGTGGAGGAAAATGAAAAAGTGACATCTTGGAGCCGAAACGCCTACGGACACGGGCATTTTTCGGTGTCAAACAGGAAAGGAGGACAATATGAGCAAGGAAGGACAAGAACGGATCACATTTCGGACAAGTACGAAAACAAGGTCTGCCATTGAGCAGTTGATGGGAGATGAAGGCAGCCGGAGCATGAACGAGTTCATCGAACACGCGGTCAACCACTACATTGATTACATCCTGATGACAAGAGCGACCACACTCCCAAAAGCCATCAGCAGCGCCATCGACGGCAGGCTCGGCATGTTGGAGGACAGGCTCTCGGCTCTGCAGTTCAACAACTCAGTGGAGTTGGACATGCTGGTGCAGATCATCGCCGGCGAGTACGATCTCGACCCCGGCTATCTTCGCAAGCTCCGCTCCGACAGTGTGAAGAACGTGAAGCAGACAAGCGGCCGCGTGTCGCTGGCGAATGCGGTGAGGGAGAGTGACGAAGCTGAATGGCAGGGCTGATCTTGAAGTCGCCGTACATCAAAGCTGGCGGCGCGGGAAAGTACATGAAGTATATTGCGACGCGAGAAAATGTTGAGAGACTACCTGATGGTCGTCCGCCCACGAAGAAGCAGGTAGAGCTTGTGCAAAAACTCACCCGCGACTTCCCGGCGTCAACTAAGTCGGATGCGTACACCGAGTACAACAAGTCGCCGACACGAGCGAAAGCCTCCGCCTACATCTCGTCAACCCTCGAAGCAAACTGGGACACCGCCCAACGCTCCGACGCCTACATGAAGTACATCGCCACCCGCCCGCGCGTTGAAAAGTTGGGTACACATGGCCTGTTCGGTGACGAGGACGACGTGAACCTCGACGCGGCAATCGCGGAGATGGAGAGCGTCACCGGCAACGTGTGGACACACATCATCTCCCTGAAGCGCGAGGACGCGGAACGGCTGGGCTACGACAAGGCGAGCTCCTGGCGAAACCTCCTCCGCGCACACCGCAACGACATCGCCGAGGCCATGCGCATCGCGCCAAACGACTTCCGTTGGTACGCCGCCTTCCACAACGAGGGCAACCATCCGCACGTCCACATGATGGCGTGGTCGGCAAGCGGCGGGGGCTATCTAAGTCGTGACGGGATACGGGAAATCAAGTCCAATCTGGTCAACGACATCTTCAAGCATGAGCTGTTCCACACCTACGAGCGGAAGTCCGGTATGCGTGACGAGCTGGTCAACGAGGCGCGGCAGTCGCTGCAAAATCTCGTCAGCGAGATTCGTGACGGTCTGTGCGCCTGTCCTCAGATAGCGCCGATGCTGACAGAGCTGTCCATGGACCTAGGCACGGTCAAGGGGAAGAAGACCTACGGGTACCTCAAGAAGAATCTCAAGGACAAGGTAAATAAAATCGTGGACGAGCTTGAAACTGTACCAGCGGTATACGAATGCTACGCGAAGTGGCTCGACCTGCAAGCAGAGGTGGACAGTTACTACAAGGATGAACGCAGGGAACGCTTGCGACTGTCCGAGCAAAAAGAGTTCCGCTCCGTCAAGAACGCGGTCATACAAGAAGCGGAGCGTCTGCGGTTGGGCGAGGTCACAGTTGAGGAGGTGCCTCCTGGCCCGGTGGACGAGTGCGACTGGCATGAGCAACGCTACATCAGCACATACTTTCTGGACGAGACAGTGCCTCTCGACGAGCGCGACAAGGCAGTGGAACAAGAGCAGAAGTACGCTGATGAGGGCGAGCCATCGTCACAGTATGTGCTTGGCGTGCTCTACCGCGACGGCGGTCTGCTCATGCCGGACGCGATGAAAGCAAGAGATTGGTTCACCCGGTCAGCAAAACAGGGGTACGTCCCGGCGCAGTACGCCCTCGGAAAGCTCCTCCTCTCCGATGACCCGGATGTACACGACCAAGGTAACAGCATCCGTTGGCTCCAAACCGCCGCGAAGAACGGCAGTCCCTATGCGGCCTACGAGCTGGGCAAGGCGTACCTGAAAAGTGGCAACAAGCGTCAGGCTGAGGCATACTTCACCCAGGCCGCCGAAGACGAGAACGCCAATGCCATGTACATGCTGGGCAAGCTCCTCTACGACAGCGACCCCAAGCGGGCCAACTACTGGCTTCGCGAATCTGCCTCCTACGGCAATCCCTATGCCCAACGTGCCCTCGACCAGCAAACCTCGCCGACCATCGTTGCCTGCGTCACCCGTCTGCTCTACCACCTGAGCCGGATCATCCGTGACGACACAGAGCAGAAATCTCACGGCCCTGGCTTTGGCATCGACCGCAAGCGTCGCCGCGAGCTCATGGATAAACGCCTCGCTATGGGCCACAAGTCGGACGACCACGAGGATATGCAGTACTATGGACAATCAATGTAAGAAATTCTCAAAATCACTGGCTATTATCGAAAAAGTGTGGTATGTTGTGTTGCTACAAAGGAGGTGGTCATATGGCCAACAAACGCCCGGACGGTGACGGCACCGTGCGCAAAAGAGCGGACGGGAGATGGGAAGGCCGTATCGTCATCGGGCACAAGGCGGACGGCACGTCGATTTACAAATCCGCGTTCGCAAAGACGCAGAAGGAGCTGATGCCAAAGCTCCACACGCTCATCGACGAGTACCGCGGCGTGGAGGTCACGGACTGCGACATGACGCTGGAGGAGTGGGCGGAGAGGTGGCTCGCCGAGTACGCGGAGCCGACGCTGAGGGCCAGCACCGTTCGAGGATACCAAAGCCTCATCAAAAGCTACATCGCTCCCGCCCTTGGCGACAGACAGCTCCGGGCCATCCGGCAGAAGGACGTGCAACGGTTTTACAACGCCCTCAAACGCCGGAGGGTGGAGCGGGGCGGGGAGGTGGTGCCCATCGCCGACTCCACTGTGCGCAAGGCGCACCTGCTCCTCCACGAGATCATGGACGCGGCGGTCAGCGCGCGGCTCATCTCCCGGAACCCCACAAAGGGCACAAAGGTCCCCAAGGCCAACTATGCGCCGAAGACGATCCTGAACGAGGAACAGCTTGACCGCTTCATGGACGCCATCCGGGCGGAGCCGGTCTGGTACGACTTCTTCTACACGGAGATCACCACGGGCCTCCGCCGGGGCGAGATCTGCGGGCTCAAGTGGTCAGACCTGGACGAGGCCGGCGGCAGGTTGACCGTCCGGCGCACCGTGAAAAAAGGACCCGGCGGGGAGCTGGAGGTCGGAGAGACAAAGACGGAGAAGGGAATGCGGACGATCCTCCTGCCGTCGAGCACATTGGATGTCCTGAAAGAGCGGCGCAAGTCCGCCGTCAGCGAATGGATATTTCCAAGCCTCCGAAATCCCGCCGAGCCAGTGGCACCCAGTTCCGCCTACCATCGGCTGAAGGTCATCCTCAAAAATGCGGGGCTCCCGGACATACGCTTCCATGACCTCCGTCACACCTTCGCCACCCACGCCCTGACCAGCGGCGTGGACGCCAAGACGTTGTCCGGAATCCTGGGCCACACCAACGCCAGCTTTACGCTGGACACCTATACCCACGTGACGACGGGGATGCAGGAAAACGCCGCCGAGATCGTCGGCGGGTTCATCGACGAGTTGTTCGGAGAGGAGCTGATACCGTGGCAAAGCGCAGAAAAGCCGGCGAGGGCACGCTGAGACTCCGCAAGGACGGGCGCTGGGAGGGCCGGGTAGTCGTGGAATACGACGAAAAGGGCAGACCCAAGACGAAGAGCGTCCTCGCCCACACAAAAGAGGAGTGCCTTGAAAAGCTGGGCAAGCTCCGATCCCAATGCGGTATCGTGACCGGCAAGGCGCGGCCCGGAATGCCCTTCGGGGAGTGGATGGACCTTTGGTACAAGACGTACTCAAAACCAGGCCTGCGGATCACGACGCAGAAGTCCTACGAGAATCGCATCTACCAGCACATCATTCCGGGGCTGGGAAAGATACCGCTGGACAAGCTCCGCCAAAGCGACCTTCAGCAGTTCTACGCCCAGCTCAAAAAGTCCGGGCGAAAGTCGAGAACGGACATATACGGGCCGGGGCTGTCCGACCGCATGGTCCGCTCCTGCCACACCACCTGCCACACGGCGCTGGAAAAGGCAGTAGCCGAGGGGCTGATTCCGGTCAACCCCTCCGTGGGGTGCAAGCTCCCGCCGAAGAAGTCCGCCGAAATGCAGGTGCTGACCCACGAGGAGATGCAGCGGTTTCTCATTCAAGCGAAGGAGGACGGCTTCTTCGAGCTGGCCCTTCTGGAGCTGTCCACGGGAATGAGGCGGGGCGAGATTTGCGCGCTCAAGTGGAGCGACCTCAATTTTAAAACCGGCGCCCTGCACATCGAGCGACAGGCCATCCACGTGGACGGCGCGCTTCAAATCTCTAAACCCAAGACGAAAAGCTCCGACAGAACGGTGATCCTGCCCCCGGCGGTGGTGAACGTACTCAAGGCGCTACGGAAGAGAACAAATTCTGAATGGCTGTTTCCCTCCAACCGCCGCCCCGGCCCCATCGACCCGCAAAGCGTCTACCACAAAATGAAAAAGGCCCTGGAGCGGGCCGGGTGCAAGAATATTCGGTTCCATGACCTTCGCCATACCTTCGCTACCACCGCTCTGGAGCACGGCATGGACGTCAAAACTCTGTCCGCCATCATCGGCCACGTCAGCTCCGCCACCACCATCGACATCTACAGCCACATCACCGACACCATGCGCCAAAACGCCGCCAATCTCATCGACCGCGGCATTACCCATAACGAAAGCGCCGCAATCGCAGAACCGCCGAAACCGTCCCCCGTCCCCAAGACCCACGCCCCCAAATTCACCCCCTACACCGGCAAGATCCGCAAATCCGGCACCGGCGGCATCTATCAAATCAACGACCACCTCTACGAAGGCCGCTACACCCCCACCAACGCCCAGGGTAAACGCGAGCTGCACACCGTCTACGCCAAGACCCGCGAAGAAGTGGAGCCAATGCTGGAAAAGATGATCGGGGAGGTGAGGGAGAGAATCAGGCTGGAGAGGGAGGGCAAAAAATACACAGCCTAATCTAAAAAAGCACCGGCGGCCATCCGGGGGACCCGGATGGCCGCTGATGGTTAATACTCTTCATCTTCTTCGTCTTCTTCGTCTCTTTCGAAATCGTACAGGTCTATATCGACTCCGGCTTCCTCCAAGGCCATACGAAATTCCTCGAAATCCATAAGCTCAAGATCGACCTCGTCATATCCGGCGTCGCGTAAGAGGGCCATGTCCTCAGGATAGATGAGTTCACCCTTTACGAGGCCAAACTCGGTGGGCTCCTCGTCGTCTGTGTTGGGATGCGATCTTCTGCGCCAGGCGGGCGCGGGGCCCGTCGTGCCCTTCGCCGGTGAGCCGCCGGGATAGAGATTGCTTCCGTACAGGCTGCCGGTGGCGGCGATCTCCTCCGGGGATTTGATGTCAAAAACGCTTCGCTCCGTGGAGCCGGTGACGTGGCCGGAGGCGTCGCGGTTGGTGTAGCCGCCAAAGAGCCGTTCGTCGCTGGAGCCAATCTTGTGACCGGCGTTGTCGAAGTGGGTGAAGCCACCGCCGAAGAATTTCTCCTCGGATGTGCCGATCTTATGCCCCTTGTTGTCGAAATTTGTGTAGCCCCCAAAAAATCCGGGCCGGCTCTCACCGATCTTGTGGCCCTTGCTATCGTAGTGGTAGATCGTGCCGAAGAAGCCCACGCGGCTGTAGCCTTTATCTTTACTCATTTTTTGATCCTCCTATCGGTGTCGTCAAACCGTGGAATGTGAATGTCATGCGGACGCGGCCGTTGACAAGGGGATAGACCTCGATGTTGTCCGCGAGGCCGGCGGCGCGGGAAAACAGGGGGGAATTGCAAAATTCCAGTGACTCTCCCTCCAGGGAGACGGAACCCATGAATTTGAACGGCTGGTGGAGCTTGTAGGTGAGGGTCATGTCCCCTGCGTCGCGCGCCAGTTTTTGCAGGATCGCGTGGGCGAACGCCATCTGCCTGTACCTGGAAACGTTGAGCACGGCGGGCTGCCGCTCCGCGGCCAGGAGCAGCGCCGACACAGCGTCCAGCACCTGGTCCTGCCTCTCATTATCTCTGAATTTTTCGTTAAAATTATTTGTCACAGTAAAACTCCTTTCAAATTATAACATAGATTCGAAAGCAAAACAAGCGGCAGCTTTACGTGGCAAAACACCTCCTCTCCGCGGCTGCCGCTCACCTAACCCCGCAAAGGGGTAACCCCTTGCTTCTAACCTACCCCGCAAAGGGGTAACCCCCTTGCAGTTACATACTATCGAAAAGGAGGCGGCATCGGGAAATAGGAGACAAGAGAACCAATAAAAAAGGCGCGGAGTAAACTCCGCGCGTTTTCAATTCAGCTGGAAACCGTTGATTTTCAAGGCTTTTCGGAGAACCGCCATAAAGTAACGCCGCCGTGTCATTTCCTCAGCGCCGTTTTTTGTGCCTTCAAATTTTTTCTGGCCTTACCAATGAGATAATCGTAAAAACAGGAGCAAATCGTTAAATTAGCGCGAAAGCAGCTTGGTGTAATCCTTCTGCAAAGTCCTGATGTCCTCCGGGTAGATTCCGGTCGTAAGTGTCTCGCTTCTGTCCCCGGCCGGTTATCGCCTGATATTTGGCCTTGCTCAAAAGAAATTCCGCGTCGGTGGTCGGGGGGCATACTCATTGGCACCAATCAGAGCTCCGTCCAGGGGGTTTCTTTGGGTTCTTCCCATGGTCGAAACGGACAGAGAGGGATTGTAGGATCGCTCTGCCGGAGCTGATATGATGGACTCTTAGAAATGTGGTCGCCATGGGCGTCACCTCCAAATTGTAAGATGAAAGACTGATCTGTTACTTGCCCCCTGCTATGGGACAGAGTGTCGTAAAACAGAAAAATACAGTAAAGATAGTATTTGACATTATTCCCGCAGAGTATTAAACTTTAGAGAAATGACATGAAAGGGGAGAATTACAAATGGGGGTTAAGCCACACGTTATATTATATTTAGATATTCTTGGCTATAAAAATATAATAGCATCTTCTACAAATGAAAATGATTATTTAGAAAGTGTCCACACCCTAATGTCACTGTTATCGAAATATATTGAAGAATATACTCACGGCGTTGATGAAAAAACTGGATGTCAGTTAAATCTTTCGAGATTTAAGTCCATGATTTTTTCTGACAATATTTTGTTTTTTGCCCCATATGACTCAGAAATAGACATGCTAAACTTAGCAAATAACCTTATATATGGCTTAAGTCAATTCTTGTTTCAATATACAAAAAGCAATATTTTTTTTAGAGGTGCTATAACGTCAGGACAACTCTTTTATGATGAAAAGCTTCATTTTGTTTTTGGAACAGGTTTAATTCGAGCTTATGAGTTAGAAAGTACTGTTGCAATCTACCCCCGTATTGTTATTGATACTTGTCTAAAACCATCACCTATACTGGTTGGGTGGGCCCAAGATGAAGATGGCATTTGGTATGTGGACTATCTAACATTAGGGCATGCTCTATTGTGCAATCATCGTGGTGAAGAACCACCTATACCACATGAAACATTCCTTTCTTATATGGACAGTCATAGAAATGCAATTTGTTCTGCGTTGAAAAAATATAAAACAAATGACAGGGTTTACAGCAAATATGGGTGGCTTGCGAGTTACCACAACCGATTTTGTAGGTACATAGGTATGCCAGATTTGATTATTGATATAGAGAGGCGGTAGGACTCTACCTGTTCTACTTTTCAAAGCATCATTATTGTTATCGGGGGGTTAATTGTGCCAAGCAAAAACACATTTGAGCGGTATGGAGATGAAATACATATTTTCCGTGACTCCTGGGATCAGGTAGCAATGACTACTTATCGTGAAGATTATTATGAGGAGTTGACTTCTGTTACTTGGACGGCCACACCAAAGTATTTGACCAATAATAAATTGGGACTATTGCACAGATACATAATGGTATGGTGCTGATATGGTTCAAGATCTAACTCAGCAAGGATGGGTAGTCGATCACATGAATAACAATGGGTTCGACTGCCGCATTAGTAATCTTGAGTTTCTAACATCCAGACACAATACTGCCAAGGGACAAACAGTTGGTGTTGAAACAGAAAAGTTGCGACAACATATTGCCTTAACTCTATGTAAGGATTTTTCAACAGGCTTTTATCAAATACATATTGGATGTAACGATCCTATTTCTCTTGTCAATACAGAAACAGGAGAAATACAGAATTTGGCAAAGCTTAAATTACTTTACAATTGTGATTATAGGTTAGTTATTAACGATGCTGAATATATACTTCTGAACTATCATCTCGATAAAAAAGTTCTGATTAGCAAATTGCATTGTATTAATTGGAAAGTGGAGTTTTTTGAGGGATTTCCAATTAGAGAAGAAGAACAAGGTCGCCCGTTTATTGAGCGAGATGGGAAAATGTATGCAAATATCGGAAATAACATCTGGTTTCATTCGAGTGCCGTAGATGAGGGCTGGACTCCACCAGAAAATAGCCATAGCATTTTGCATAAGTTTAAAGCTTCGGGACACATTGTCCCATAGTAAAAATACGGGGAGCGGCCTTGTGGCCGCTCCCTCGCACTACATTTTTACGATCTCCGTCAACTGTTTCAACAGGTCGGACAGCGGCCCCCACAGGTCAGCGTAGTCCTTCTGCAAAGTCCTGATGTCCTCCGGGTAGATGCCGCCGTAGGTGTTGGCATAGATCGCCACCTGATTGAGATTGTTGGAACACCGCCGCTGGAGGGATACCAGCTCCTTCACCGGAGACAGGTCAACGTGGAGCACATAGCCATTGAGGGCCATCTTCCGCATATAGGCCGCCATGTTGCGGATGCCCGCCTCGGCCATGCGCTCCCTGATGGCCTCCAGTTCGCCAGGCCGTGCTCACACACAAATAGAGGTATTGCGTATCCGTTTATTGCTCAATGCTCCTCACACTCCGGCTTTTTCTCCGGGGCCGGGCGGTTTTCCAGCCGCGCCTGCTCCGCCGCCTCCTTCCGGGCCAGAGGCTTTGTGTAGGTGGGGCAGTCCCAGAATAGGAACGCGTCGCCCTCCACGGGGACGCGCCAATCAAAATTCACGATTTTGTCCGGCTGATTGTCACGGGGCTTGGGGAACGTCCCGATGTCCACGGGCCGCTGGGTGGAATAATACTTGTAAAGGCCGGGGACTTCAAGCTGCCGGAACTCAGCGGAAAAGCGGTTCATATGCTCCCCCATGCGGTCGGCGCAGTTTCGCTCCGCGCTCTTCCGGTCATTAGAATAGTTGCCCAAATGGACTGCCTGACCTCGCCGCTCCTGCAGGAACTCATCGACCACATCGACGTCTACGAGACCGAGGGAACCGGCAAGAACCGCACTCAGCGCATCGTAATCTACTACCGCTTCGTAGGTTACATCGAGTTGCCCGGCCCCCGCTCCAACTACAAAGCCGACACACGCAAGGGCGTGGCGGTGGAATATCTTACGGACAACATTCCCGCATAAAAAACGAGCAGGCATAACGCCTGCTCTACATAAAAACAAATCGAGTGTCCACAAGGCCAAACACTTTATGAACACTCAAAATAGAATGAGTGGTTTAGAATCCTATTTCCTGCTCCGAAGATGTTTATGAGTGTTCTTTGCACGATAATCATTTCACTGCTGAAAGAGTTATTTCAGTGCAGCACCAAAGGCCTGAAGTACCTCATCGGAGTCCCTGCCAAATATTGTTCTACCGGTGACCGATTCAATCGCGCACAGGAGCTTTCCGGCGCGGTCGATAATGAAATCCTGAAATGCGTCATTTCGCAGAATGGCATGATCGATCCAGTGTGTCTCGACATAACCGTCCAAATCAGATTGCAGGACAGAGCCTTTCTTTTCGAGTTTTCCAAGATATACTGATGGTGCGACTCCACCGATCTCCCGATTGCTGCTTGCGGAGATAGGCGTCTTGTTTATGATGCTGTTCCATTTGGATCTGTCATAGCCTTGATTGACGCAATAGTCCTTCGGGAAGATATGGTGAATGTCAATTTTCGCGCTTGAGTTCGTGGAGAAATCCATCTCAGCACCTGAGATAAAATCACAGGCGTGATTTTTCAATATCAGCGCCATTATACCTTTATATGCCGCTGATTGTCTTGATTGCAAGCTGAGTAAACGTGTCGGATTAAAGAAAAAATCAGTTACGGTCTTTGGAAGGTCCCCACCGTCTGTGACCCATTTTATGACCTGTGTTATGTCATTGGCATATCTTGTCTCATTGGCGGAGCCATACAGCTCGCCGAACACTCCACACCAATACCATTGTTTTACCTTCCTTCTGACAGTAGTGGTGTAAATTTTGTTGTTCTCCGTTAGAACGGCGCAGATGGCCGCAAGAGGAATAAGCTGTGTGCTGTATGGCAAGTCGCGGCTTGAGAAGATCCGCTCCTCCTGCAGGAGCTTGTCAGCGACAGAAAATCCCTCACAGAGCTTGTCCGCGTATGTTTTGTATGCTGTCAGCTGTAAAGCCAATACGTCCTTCTTCTTGCAGCTTACTGTTCCGTCAGCCTTATACGAGGAAAGAAGTGTAAGAGAAGTCAAAAAATCGGTAGCAGTGACGATGCTCAGCAAATCGCCGGAGAAATATTTTGCTTGGCGCTCCTCCCAGTCCTTACGCAATGGAAAATCATCCATGGCAAATATTGCTGTGACCAGTTCAAAAACCGTTAGGGATACGCCGCCTGTATTGACATTCTCAAAAACCTGACAGACAGCCTCCTTTGGGGTCTCCTTGTCCAGCAAAATGACTGGCAATGAGTATTTCTGAGTCGGCATGATTATTTTTGAGAAAAGCTCGGTAAACTGCCGGATGACCGCCGGGTCATAATTGTAGAAAGCATAATAATCGTTCTGCCACCCCTGCTCCTCTCTGGAATCAAGGATGATGTTGAGCGGGAACAGCTTCAGTTTGAACTCATCCTGTCTTGCGGATAGGTCTTTTTCGATTTTTCTGCCGAAATCGGAGGTCACCTGCTTTGTCGCGGGGATGGAGATAACAACATCCTCATCATCGGCACGTGGGTCAATGGCCTTTTCGATGTCCAGGTAATAATATCTGTCTATTTCTTTGCCCTTGTCTGTCCTCGTATGTACTGGCCGTTTACAGTAAAGGGCGTTATAAAGAGAGGTCAGCCTTTGCTGCCCGTCGAGAATCAGTTCATCCGGCTCAGTATTTGAGGAAGCCTCCGAGCCCTCGATCGGTTTGTGCTTGAAGTGGATGCTCTCGTTTCCGTATTCAAGAAACATTGCCGCTCCAACCGGGAAATTGTGGATGACACTGAGTATCAGCGCTTTTATACGTTCATCGTCCCACACCCAGCCCCTTTGAAAATCAGGCAGTTGTGCCGCACCGTTGTCAACGGCTTTCATCAAATCTGTAAGCGGCCTGTCGTTTGTTTTCATGTGCCCTCATCTCCTGATCAAATCGTTTTTTTATTCAAAGTTCCACACAAGGTGCTCTTCCGCTATATGGTACACCTTCGGCTACCGTCGGTCATACAACAAATCGAGTGTTCACAAGTTCAAACACCTTATGGACACTCGAAATGGAATAAGTGGTTAAAACTCTTACCTTTCAAAAAAACATTGCATTTAACCAACCTTGAGTATTTTACGCACTATGTGGAAAAAGCATATAGAAAAATCAGCAACGAAATAACAGCCTCTTGATGAGGCAAAAACCGATATATATGAAAATAAACTTGTCACAATATAATTCTGAGGTTTTCGGATTATATTTTGCTTTGCCATTTACCCTTTGGCCAATCAAGTTGAGAACTCAATACTCAGATTCCTGACAGCCTTTCCCAATCTTTGAACGAAGTAGTTTTTCTGCGCTTTTATTTGAGATTGTCGTGTTTTCAAGGTAATACGAAATGTGCAAATTCGTGAGTTTTTCGTCTGATATCGCCTCGTATAGAAGACCGGCCGCAAGGTGAAGTGTTATTTTATCGGGCTCCTTTTCAATAACAAACTCAATATAATCTATTAATTCAATTAAGTTTATCTGTCCCTTGTTTTCACTTATCGCACGTCTATATTTTGCTATTATGGTTGAAGCCGACTGATTCAAATAGGCACAGAGAAATGCATCGCTAAACATCCAACGTTTGTCAATTTTATATTGTCTGCATTTTTCAATGTAGCATCGAGCTTTTTTAACATCATTTTCAAGGATTATACACGCATATGCCTTATTGAGATTATACTCATATGTATCAGGGCGAATACCATTGGCTTCTTCTGCAAATGTTAACATTAACTTTAGCGAATGTATATCTTTGCCTTCTTTAAACTGATCCATGTGGGCAAACGAAAGTCTCATCAATGAAAAGTACAGTCTATCGTCAGTTAGTTCCTTAAGTCGTAATATATTTCCGGTTTTTTTATCAAATGAAACCAGAGAATTTCGCAACGTACGAAGAAGAACACATGAATTTCGTATTCGCCCAGAATAATATAGACTAATCCAACAATATACTGACAAGCAAACAGTAATGTTTGAGTAGTGAGGCTAAAGACATCTATTTTTTGAGATTTCCGAAAACGACTTTTTCTAAATGGGGACGAAACAGTACTTAAATCGCGAGACAAAAGATCCTCAACGTTTTTGCTAAATGTAGGGTGACAAATTCCATAATTTATTTTTAGCTCGTATTTGTCTGCATTTTCCTCGCTGTCAGCTGAATAATAGACTGTTACTAAAATTATACAATTTGTTTTTTCAAGAAGTTTGATTGCATCTTCCTTGTTAGTTAACTGATACTTTTTTACTCTACGTATAGGAACATAAATTGCCTCAAATTTATAGGAACTGTCACTGGGCATTATACTTTTGAAAGAATTAACGAGTTTATACTGAACTTCCCGATCCAACTTCTCGTTTTCTGCGTCAATGACAAACAAAACAGCGTTTTTATTCCTATGTGCTTTTGGAAGTCGATTAGAAATAATGCAGAAAAATACATACACGAAATAAAAAGCAAGAAAAGGAATTGCGGTGTACATCATTACACTTGGCGAGATCTCGACCTCTAATGTCGAGTGGAGGAAAGTGATGACCACACCCCAAAGAAGAGATAGAACAATGAGCATTATTGGTATGCTACTTAAACGCAACCAGTATTTTTTTATTAGTGTCAAAAACCAAACCGTTGTATCTGACATATCTTAGCGCCATCCATTTATTTAGTCTATATAAATTATAAACCGCCGTTCTACATTTTGCAAGTTATGTAAAAATATGTCTTGTATTTTTAATGGACATCAGTTAGAAAAAACCTAACTCTGATTTGCCAATGTTTGTGCCTTTTTGTTTATGAGGTCAGCAAAATAATATGAATCTATTTAATATATTTTGAAAATCTTGCTTAATCTAATTTCCCGGCTGTGGTCTTTTTCAAAATAATTATACATTCTTCTCAAAGCGACATACGATTTCAATATTAATACAAAAATTATTTGGTTACAGCCTCAAACACCTCCCGGCTCACGATTGCCGGATTGTGCTCATGTATCATGTACCTGTTCATCTGCCCAATGTTTCTGTTCTGCTTGCCGGAGAAGACGTCACTCACAAATGTTTTCTGCAATACGACATCACCAGTGTATCTCCCATTTTTCAGAATCTTGCTGATTGTCTCGCGACTTCAACGTTCTATGCCTGTGCCAGGATACTGCCAGTCAGATATTTCATTTATGCTCTTTCCCAAAACTTCAAACTCAAAGTTTTTTCATTTTATACCAGCCCCTGGCGTGTTAACCTCCAAGTTACCGCCACTGTTTTGCCTGTAACCGAAACAGAGAAATTCGCGTATCCGGATTTCCGGCTTTGAAATCCATTACTGATGCTCCACTTGATGTTTTGGCTCATGCTGGACGTAAGACAAATATACAGTCAACAGAATTTGAATCTGACGGTTGTGATGCCAGATGTTCTCTTGCTCTATAAAATGCAAACTTCACAGTCGCATAAATTCAACAAAGTCTGGAGCATACCAACGGTACTCCGTCCAAACCGGCATATGGATTTTGTTAGGATCAAATTGATCTCACCGTTGCGTGTAAGCCCCATCATCCGTATGAATCCCCCCTGACAAAGATTTAATCGGCTTCCTCTTTCAGCAAAGATTCTTGCGCTTGTCCACGAACGTCATCGACAACGACGAAATCATCCTGAAGACCTTCGCCCCTGATGAAAAGGAACAGGCCATCGCCTACGGGAAGGAGGTCATCAAGCGGGATTTCGCCGGCGTCATCGTCTGTGCCATTATCCGTGTGGACGAGGACGGCAACAAGGCCGGCAACTCGGCTCAGGTGTTCCGGGTGTGGGAGCGGGAGGACAGGGAAGCGACGCTGAGGGATAATAAGTAGGAGGCGAGGCGGCGAGAGTTACGTAGCCTTAACTAAAAAAGCCCGGCTAAAAAACGCTTCTCAGCTGGGAATGACGCCCTTTTTTACTTTTTATAACTTTTCGAAATAAAATCGCCCCGTTTCCGATAAAAAATCGGAAACGGGGAAACTTTTTTGATCCGGGTGACAGGATTTGAACCTGCGAAATCTCTTGCTCCCAAACCGTAGCAGTTTACTTTTTTGCTTGATAAACAGCCCTTTTTGACCATTTCCGCTACGTTTCAGTTACTCTCCGGAGCTCTTACTTCCACTGTTTCCGCGTGCTCCGAACACCGTTATGGTCGCCAATGTGGTCAGCGCCCCTTCCGCAAACGGAAGGGGCGCAAAATTTACAGGGCCTTAACTAAAAGAGGGAATCGGCGGACTCCATGTATCGCAGGACGCTTTTCGCGGTGGTGAGGCTCACCTTGCCGCAGGCGTTATTTTTGAGCCAGGCGTTGACGTTGGCGTTGTCAAGCCGCAGGTCCTTGCAGACACGGTAGGTGGAGACGGATTTTTCCTCCTGCAGCCGGAGGACCTTCTGGCAGATCAGCGCCTTCATCCTGCCGTCCCTGAGATGCGCGTCCCGGACGCTCTCGTAGCTGCGCCAGACCTTGAGGTATTCTGCGGGCAAATCAGTGCTCTGCTCTCTCAAAGCTGTGAGCAACCCGTCAACATCAAATTTCCGGGACAGCTCCGCATACTCATCAAAAAGCGCCGTCCCGCGGGCCTCACGGAGCAGCACATCCCCTCTGCCCGTGACCGCCGCGTAGAGATACAGCGGCGCCCGAAGCCGCACGTTCCCCACAGCCTCCCGCGCCAGCGCCCTTATCGAGCAACGATCCGCTTCCGTGAGAGACATCACATATTCAGATAGAAAGCCCTTAAACGTCAGTTCCCGCAAGGGTGGAACCTCCTCTCTCAATAATCATATCACGCGGAACTATTTCGCCAGCTCCTCAAACGCCGCCCGGTGTTCGCGTAAAATTCTCGTAGCAACAAACGCAAACTTCTCATCCTCTGACATTTCAATCTGCGGCTCCGTGTCCAGGTCGATGACAAGCAGCTTTGGGCGGCCATTCTGGAGAATGGTGACATGACCTTTCTCCTCGGCTAATTTTGCGATTTTGGAAAAATCCTGCGTTACCTCCGCAACGGTAACGGTGACGTTGGGGTCGATGGTCATAGGATTGTCTCCTCTTGGGCAACGATTTGCCTACGCCCCAAATACATCAATGTCCTCAAACATAAACCGCAGCTTGTCGATTTTCTTGGCAGTGTGATAGTGACCACAGTACCACGTTTTGTAATCGAGCCTTTGTTCGATGGCCCCAAGCCACTGTTCAGTACGCTTGTCAACGGTGGACTGGTCGATGGAGGGGAGGAAAACTTCGGTGGGCTCGTACTGGATGGGGCAGGTGTGGGACAGGACAACGTCGATTTTATAGTCCCGCTTAGCGAGGGCGTTTTCGATGCGGGCTTTGATGGCCTCCGACGGCTGTTCGTCCTCGAACCACTGCCAACCGTTTTGAAGCCGGTAGAACTTGTCCACGCTGTAAGCGCCGCCGATGACGATACAGTCGCGCCCGCCGAAGCGGTACACGTCGCCGTCTCTGGCGAACAGGAGGTTCGGGAAATCCGGCTCATACCAGACCGTCCCACCGTGAAATC
>CANQBA010000061.1 GCA_947589545.1 uncultured Oscillospiraceae bacterium
AAAGTGTACTTTGATCACCGGTATGGGATGAAGCTTTCGTGTGTCTCGGGAAAAGGATGATGAGATGAATTCATTTTTTTTTGACGGAGTCAGCATACGAAATGGGCGAAAGACCAACATGGACAGCCTGATGATAAAGGAAAAGACGATGTTGGACAGAAAACTCTGCATTGCCGTTATATGCGACGGTATAGGAAGCCTGTCTGACGGCGCCTTTGCCTCGGCACAGGCGGTTAGCGAGCTTGGCGAGTGGTTCGATTTGCAGACAGATACAGTGCGAATAGGACTTCGCATGAGGGACGCGGTACAACGTGCGGATCTGAGAATAAGCGAAGCCGCCGCGAGGCTGGGCTTGCGCACAGGGACGACGCTGTCGGCCCTGCTCCTTGACGGGGAGAGCTACTATGTCGTTCATGTCGGGGACAGCAGGATATACAGTGTTGGCGACGGGGGGCTTGAGACGCTCACCGTGGATCAGGTGAACAACGGGAGGCTCACGTCCTGCGTCGGACGGGGGGACGCGACAGTCTTTTACAATGAGGGCCGCTGCGGCGAAGGACGTTTCCTGCTCTGCTCCGACGGCCTTTACAAAAGAATGGACGACGCCCTTTTGGAGCAGGAGCTCAGGTCTACGGAACGGCGCGGCTGCAAACGGACGATACAACGACTTGCCGATTATGTGACAGAACGCGGGGAGACGGATAACGTATCCCTGGCGATAGTTATATGTGAAAGCTGAGGTTTCCCATATGATCATGAGACTTCTTATCGCCGTCGGCGACAGGGACTATGTGGAGCACCTTTCAGGTGTATTGGCGGAGAAATATTCCGACACCTTTGAGGTACATGTCTGCTCCTCTGTTGACGTGCTTCGTGAGATCTTTACGGGGCGCAAATTTGACGTGGCGCTTATTGAGCCTGCGTTCGTTGGAGAGGCGAGCCTTTCCGGGATCAAGCTTTCGCTGATCCTGAGAAGCGCCGATGACCGTACTCCCGTGCCGGAAAAGCTCGACGGAGTGGCGAAATACCAGAGAGTATCCTCTATCGTCAGGGAGATACTCGACAAATACGCAAGGGCAAACCCGGACATGGACATGGGCAGCGGGGAAGCGCGCCTCACGGCCGTATGGTCTCCCAGGGGCGGCAGCGGAAAGACCGTCGTTGCGTTGGCCTGTGCCGCCGGCAAGGTTGCCGCCGGGAAGAAGGTCGCTTATTTTTCCCTTCAGCCGTTTTCTGACGGAGCGACATATTTCCAGCAGACGGGAAAAAGCGTTAGCACCATATTCGGAGAGAACGGCGGGAGCCTCGGGCTGCTGGCCCAGAGCATAAGGCTCCAGGACAGAGGCTCCGGTATTTTGTATTTTTGCGATCCTACGAATTATGACGACATATGCGAGTTGACGGGCGGCGATATAGAGGCGCTTTTAAAGGGACTGACGTATGGGACGGACGAGCTCGTAGTCGATCTTCCGAGCGAGTGGAACGAGAAGATCTCGAGGGTATTCGATATGGCGGATACGGTCATGGCCGTGATCGACAGGAAGCACGATCCCAAATGGGAGCAGTTTTCCTCTCAGCACAACGTGTACGAGCGGATAAAGGACAAGCTGGTGACGGTGGCAAACAAGGGCGCGTCGACCGAGGAGATCAGCGCGGCCACGGCACTGCCGCGCGTGCCGTCGGAGAACCCGGTCGTGGTATATAAGACACTTTCCGCGTATTTCAAGTAGATCCAAAATAAAATATGGAGGCCGGGTGAACAGCGCATGACGGAAAAATTCAGAGACGAGCTTATCGCGAGGGTCAAAACGGAGATACATCGTGATCCGGATCTTACGGTGCTGAGCGACGAGGAGCTGAGAAGACGCATCGAGACAGTCCTTGACGGGATCGCCGGGCGCGCGAACATCGACGGGCCGGAGGCCGCCCGTGAGATGGCGTCTATGAATTTCCGCGAGCGCAGGTACATACTGGACAGCGTGTTTGAGGCTATCCGTGGACTTGGCATATTGGGGCAGATCATAGCCGACCCTGATATTACCGAGGTCATGATAAACGGATATAAGGATATTTTCATCGAGAAGGCCGGAAAGCTCATAAAGACAACGGAGCATTTCGAGAGCCGCCAGGAGCTGGAGACCATCATCACAAAATTCGTCTCCCAGGCAGGACGCGTAGTGAACGAAAGCGAGCCCATCGTGGATACGCGCCTGGAGGACGGCTCGAGGGTCAACGTAGTGATGCCCCCCATAGCGCTGAACGGGCCGATCGTAACCATACGCCGGTTCCCCAAGGAGGCCATGACGGTCGAGAAGCTTATCGCGTACGGATCCATAACGCCGGAGGTCGCGGAGGTGTTGCGTCTTTTGGTGACGGCAAGGTATAACATTTTCGTCAGCGGCGGCACCGGAAGCGGAAAAACGACATTCCTGAACGCCTTGTCGAACTTCATCCCAAGGGATGAGCGGGTCATAACCATAGAAGATTCCGCAGAGCTCCAGATCCGGAACGTGGATAACCTGGTTCGGCTGGAGACGCGCAACGCCGGTCCTGACGGGTCGGGAGCCGTACCCATCAGAAGCCTTATACGCTCGGCCCTGCGAATGAGGCCGGACAGGATAGTGGTGGGCGAGGTGCGCGGAGCTGAGGCGCTGGACATGCTCCAGGCCATGAACACGGGCCATGACGGGTCGCTTTCCACCGGCCACGCCAACTCGACCAGGGATATGATGAGCCGCCTTGAGACCATGGTTCTTCAGGGGGCGGACGGCTTGCCGCTGGAGGCGATACGTCAGCAGATAGCATCGGCGGTAGACATCGTGATACATCTTGCGCGCCTCAGGGACAAAAGCCGCAAGACCATGGAAATAGTGGAGGTTCTTGGCTACGACGCTTCCAGCAGAACGTACAGCTTCAACCCGCTCTATGAATTTACGGAATCGGCTGACAGCACCAAAACGAAGGTAAAGGGAAAGCTGGTTCGAACCGATAAACCCATGCAAAATACCTTTAAGCTGGAAAGCGCAGGCATTTATACAAAGATTTAAGGGGGCGTGCGGCAGATGAGACAGGTGGAGGCATCCAACGGCATAGAAGAGCGTAGACTGGCGGCGCCGGACTATTCAAAAAATCCGAACGGACCGCTGGAACACGCACTGGCCTTTATGGTGGGCTTTGCGGCGGGGTTTGTGGTTCTGTTTATTTTTTACAAGCTCCCTGTCCTCTCCGCGATCGGCGGCCTGCTCACGGGTGCGGTGAATATCTTCAGCTCCGCCAAGAGCGCCGTGAAAAAACGCCTCACACGTCTGCGGGGCCAGTTTTACGATCTGATGGAGGCGCTGTCCGTGGCGATGCGCACCGGCAACCCGGTGCTGAAGGCGCTGATGAGCGCCCGGGAGGATCTGGGGATGGTGTATGCCCCGAACGCCGACATAATGGTGGAGCTCGATATCATTATAAAGAAGTTCAACAACGCCATACCGCTGTCTGAGGCGTTTCAGAACCTGGCCGAAAGGAGCGGGCTGGAGGATGTGGCGAGTTTCGCGTCCGTCTATGCCACTATCGAGGGCAAATCCAGCCGTGCCGATGAGATCGTCCGGGAGACCCAGCAGATAATCGCGGATAAAATGGAGATCGAGATGGAGATAGACACCATGATGTCCGCCGCAAAGTCGGAGGTAAACATCATGCTGTTCATGCCGATCCTTATCCTGGCGGTCATTGGATACGCGGGAGCGGGCTTCATGGACGCCATTTATACGACAACTGTCGGCCGTATCGTGGCCACCTTTGGCCTTGTCGTATTTATCATAAGCTTTGTAATGGCCAGGAAATTCAGCAACATAAAGCTGTGAGGTGTCCGAGATGATCTACGTTGTCCTGACTATCGCGTCCGTGCTTATCGCGGCGTGGCTGGTGCTTCTGGTCCTGTCCAACAGAGAGGATTGGATCGCCGCGGCCTACGGAAAGCTGTTGGCGAACCTCGACCGGATAGACAGCCTTACGAAAAAGGACGCCGTGAAGGCCGCGCAAATAGAAAAATGCCGGGGAGTGGAGCTTCGGATAAGAAGGCTTTTCGCGGGGAGCGGCCACGAGAAGGAGACAGCCAAGCTCAAAAAGAAAAACAGGGCGCTCCAGCAGGGAGATCTCAGGGGAGTGCCTGTGTTCGAGATACCCGGATATACGGCGGAGCGGCTCATACCCGCCATCGGCATGGGGAATATACACAAGGGGATACTTGAGAAATATTCGGAGCTTTACGGCAAAAAGTACGCCGACCGCCGCGCGAGAGCCCTTATGGCAAAGGCCATATCCTACCCGCTTTTGTGTGTCCCGATAGTGCTCGCTGTTGGGGTGATCATGTACTACATGGCAGGACTTATGCCCGGGATCGGCGTAATGGGGATCGGTACCCTGATCACACTGGTGCTCGTTTATTCCATGTACGACGAGCTTACCGACAGGCTTAACAAGCGGCGGGAACGTATCAGCCGGCAGTTCCCCAATGTGGTTTCAAAGCTGGCGCTTCTGGTGACGTCCGGGATGATAATGGACAGGGCGTGGCAGGAGACGTCCATGAGCCGGGAGGAGGAGCTCTATTACGAAATGCGAAAGACCTCCGAGGAGCTTTCGAACCTCGTGGATCCGGCAACGGCGTACAGCAATTTTATAGACAGATGTAATACCAAGGAGACGACGAAGCTCGCCTCCGCCATAATACAGAACCTGTCGAAGGGCAACGCGGAGATTGGGCGGCTTTTGAAGAGCATGGCCCATGAGGCGTGGCAGGAGCGGCGGCATACGGCCAAGCGTGATGCCGAGGCCGCGAATTCGAGACTTATGATACCGACGATGATGCTGTTTGTCGCTATTCTGATCATCATAATGGTGCCGGTAATGATGAGCTTTTCGGGGATATGATCATGGTGTGTTCACCGGCATGTCCGGTCGTACATATAATTTTTTGGAAAGGAGGGTCAAACTATGCTTGATAAGATCAATGCGTTTACCTTAGCCGTTTATTTTTCAATAACCGGATTCGTGGATCATGCAAAGGCGAGGACGAAGGAGCTCTTGAATGACGAACGTGGGCTTTCCGGAGTCGTTGTGGCGATACTTCTGATCCTTGTGGCGGTCCTTGCCGTTGTGATGATCTGGGGTTTCCTGAGCGGCTATCTGCAGGAGGTCTGGGAAAGAATAACCGGCGCGGATACGATCGGTAAATGACAGAGAAAGGGGGTGGTCACCTTGACAAAGCATGGTCTGTGGAGAGATACCGAAGGGTATGCCGTCGTTGAGGCGACCTTCCTCTTCCCGATAATGATAATGATCTTCGCCGGCGTCGTTCTGCTGGCGGCTTATCTTCCGCTGAGATCTAGCCTTCAGCGGTCGACTCAGTATGCCGCCACGGCTATTGCCACGGAGCACAGCGATACGTGGCTTCGCCATGACGCTGACGAATTAAAATATTACTGGTTGAAAGACAGGAAACAGGTCGGCTCTGTCTACGGGTCAGTGCTGAAGGCTATATCCGGCAACGGCCGGGATGATGAAGACAACGCGAGGCAAATCGTCATAAAAATGGAGAAGAACGGCTTTTTAAAGCCCTCTGTCGATAATATTGAGGTGGAGTTCGGCGTTGTCAACTATGTGATATACAAGGAGATAGTGGTGACAGCCACAAGGACGGTGAAGGCCCCGGTGGATCTGTCGTTCGTGGGGTTCCCAAAGGAGATATCACTCACTGTCACCTCCACCGCCGTGGTACAAAACGGTGATGAATTTATAAGGAATGTAGATATTGCCACGGATTTTATCGAATACCTTGGCGAAAAAT
This sequence comes from uncultured Oscillospiraceae bacterium, assembly GCA_947589545.1. Lineage (GTDB taxonomy): Bacteria > Bacillota > Clostridia > Oscillospirales > Oscillospiraceae > RUG626. The sequence continues at coordinate 5,837 of CANQBA010000061.1, forward strand.
TCGACCTGTCTAAATACACGGACGGGTTTAAAAAATTCTTCAACAAATTCAATGAGCTTTTGGGCATATAGAGGCCGGGACAAATGAAAAAGGGATCAAAGAAATTCAAATCTGACTCAAGAGGCACCGTGACGGTATTCGTCACGCTGCTTCTCATACCCGCCATACTTGTCACAGGTACGGGCGTGGACGCGGCGCGGGTGTATTCGGCCCGGAGCACGCTGCAAAACGCCAACCAGCTTGCGGCCAATTCAACGCTGGCAAGCTACGACGCGCTGCTAAAGGATCTCTATGGGCTTTTTGCTATCATGGAGGACGATGAGGATTTCGCGCAGCTTGTGGACAGATACGTGCGGACAGCCGTATTCGGCGAGGAGCAGGTCGTGCGCATCGACGGGCTGAAGCTGCTTGACGGAACCGGCCTTGAGGTCAGCGATCCCGTGGCGCAGGTGGGGCAGAATCTCAAGAACACGGAGGTGCTTCGACGGCAGATAGAGGAGTATTCGAAGTTCCGCGCCCCGGTGATCGTGGTGCAGGATATACTGTCCATATTTGACAGCTTTGAAAAGGCCGATAAGGACTCGGAGATAATAGAGGAAAAAACGCAGATCGACGAGGGCCTGGAGGATATAACCGAGCAGTACAGAAAGATCTACGAGTGCATCAACGAGGTCAACAAATCAGGTGACATTGAAAAAGGCTATGTGGGGGAGGTCAACAAATACTTCGATAAAATCGAGGCGGCGATCGGGGAGCTCGTCGCTATCCGCACTGAATATACGATGGCTGTAGAGAATAACGATCTCGACAAGGCCGCCGACGCCCAGGAGCACTATGAGGGACAGCTGAGCAACATACGCGCCTTAATAAACGGCGGATATATCAAGGAGGGCTGGATCCCCGGCGGCTACGACGAAAACGGCGAGTTCCAGCCCGGATATTGGATGTCAACGAGCAGACGGGAGGATGGCATGGACAAGGCCATCGAGCGCGCGTCCGACGGACTTGAGCACCTCATCGACAACTCCGCTAACCCGCCTGACAGCCTGGGGGAGCTGAAGGAGCTGTGCCGGAAGGCGCAGGCGAAAAAAAGCGAGCTGCAACAAAAGGTGCGCGATTTGAAAGATAAGCTCACCCGGAACAGTTCGGACTACTCCAAGGAACTGGTCAACGGAATGACGGAGCCGGCGGAAGGTGAGACGAAGAGTCTGCTTGAAAAATATGAGGATCTGCTGGAATATGACCTTCCCTCGATGGCCGAAGCGATGGCCGAGATCGATGAGCCGCAGATACGGTCGGTGATCGATTCCCTTGAAAACGCCGTCTACGGAGACGGACGGATCGAAAATTCCTACTCACGGGACAGGATCGGCAAATGGAGCAGTACGGACTTTCCAATCGACTTTGACGTCATACAGAGAATGAGGGATCCGAGCGTTCGCGAGGACGATCCGCTGATGAACGCGTACAGCGTGATACCGCGGGACATAACGATAGACACCGTATTTCTGCTATTCCAGGATCAGCATTTTTCGGAAACCAAAAACCCGGATTTCTATGACCAGCTCAAGAAGCTTTTCGCGTCTGACGAGAAGCACGACAAGCAAAAAAAGAATCTGGAAAAGGGCATGAAAAATGTGATGGGCCAGATCCAGGACGCCATGAAGGGGTTGAGCTTCGATCCGCTTGGGGCATATTCGATAAGCAATTCGGGCTTTATGCAGACTACACCCGCGGATGACATAGAGGATATAACCGGAGGCAACTGGAGCGATGGCAGCAGCGCCGTCATGGATCAGATGAGCGGCGGACTCGACCTGTTCAAAAATATGCTGGTCGACGCTGCCGATAAGATACTGCTCATGACATACGACACATGTATGTTTTCAAATTACACGAGCCCCGATGGCACCACCGCAAGCCCCGAAAAGACCATGACAGACATACCCCTGGGGATAGGCGTGAACTACTTTTTCCAGTCGGAGCTTGAATATCTTTATGCTGGCACAAAGGACGCCAGGGCAAACCTGGCGGCGGTGGCGGGAATGATATTTCTTGTAAGATTTGTGATGAACTACATTGCTTCCTTCACGAATCCAGCGGTGGTCAATATGGTCAATGCGGTCGAAGGTGCGCTTGCCTGGGCCGGCCCATTCGCCATTGTGGCCGGGGAGCTTGTGAGGTTCATCATGGTGTTGGGTGAATCCACAATGGACGTGGCACGGCTCAGGAGCGGCTCCCGGGTCAAGGTCATGAAGCTCAAGGCGACGGACTGGAAATTCAGTATCGAGGGCCTGCTGGACATGGCGACAGGGGAGGTAGGGAATCTTGCTGTCGAGGCGCTCACAGGGGCGTCGGGCGACGACAGTGACGACGACGGGCTGGCGCTCACATACAAAAATTATCTGACCCTGTTTCTGCTCATGAGGGACGGCGACGTGCTTGCCGCCAGGACCGCAGATCTCATCTTGCTCAATCTTACCTATTATAAAAACTCTATGGGCTCCCTGCCCTCCAGGGAGGCCCGGGAGTCAGCTATGTCAGGAGCAAAGCTTGTTGATCTATCGAAGGCCATAACGGGCTTCAGCCTGACTACGAGCGTTGATCTGCGGATGCTGTTTTTGTCGATGCCCGTGGCCCGAAAGGGGATAAACGGCACTGTCCCGCCGGGACAGCTCCATCTTACGGTCACGGATTACAGGGGGTATTGATATGCGCCGCGACGAGGGCGGATACATAGTTGTTGAGACCGTGATGTGCTTTATGCTCTTTGTGCTTCTCATGGCGTCGATCCTGAGCCTTATAAGCATCGTTACGGTGCAGGCGAGAATCAATTACGCGCTGACGCAGACCGCCGAGACGATCTCAATGTACGGCTACGTGCTCGAGGCCGCCGGAGCGGCAGAGCACGTGGGAAATATAGATAAGAACGCCGCCGAGGCTCAAGGGGAGATTGACAAATTTAATGAGAATTTCGAGAGAATCCTCAACGCCATACAGCGCCTTGACATAAATGAGATAGGTTCGCGGGGGCAAGCACTCGCGAATCAGGGGGAGAACTTGGCCAGCGACCCTGAGCGCGTAGTACATATGCTTTTGAGCTATGGAACGGATATGGTAATGGGATTGGGCCTTCAGGAGGTGGCCAGAGCCATGATGGAGAGGTATCTGGCTAACGGGAACATGGGAGGAAGCGCGTATCTGAGGTCGCCCGGAGTTTTTTCCTCAAAGCCGGATCCGGTCATGGATGGGGTGAGCGACCTTGTGTTCTTTGTGGCGGATCTCAGCGGCGACGGCGACAGCACGCTCCTGTCCTCAGAGGGCGACGTGAAGCTGGTCGTTGAGTACAAAATGGATTACGCATTCGGCGCGCTTCCGCTGCCGTTCAAGGACGGGCTCAGCTTCCACCAGGAGGCGGCCACAAGAATGTGGCTTGGAGGTAGCGGAGATGGATACAAAGGGTAAAAGAAGCTGGCTCATTTACGCCGGCCTCCCGATCCTTTGCGTTTTGACGCCGCTGATCGCCCGGGAAAGAGCGGATACGGTAAGGATGCTCATCAGAGAGCTGGCGCTCATATTCGGCTATGTGGCATCCGTTACGGATATAACGGAGCACCGGGTGCCGAACAAATTGGTGCTCGCCATACTGGGCGCGTGGGGCGCCGTCATGATACCGCAGCTTTTTTACCGCACGGACGAGGCCGCAGTCATGCTGCTTGACGCGGTTCTTGGCGCAGTCTCGGCGGGAGGGCTTTTTCTACTGGTGTATTTCGTGAGCCGAAAAGGTCTAGGCGGCGGCGACGTGAAGCTCATGACGGTGATGGGCCTGTATTTCGGACTGAGCAATATAATGACGGTCATGCTTATCGGATCGGTCGCCGCGGCGCTAGTGGGGCTCATTTTGATCGCATTTAAGAAGATCGGACCGAAGGACAGTATTCCGCTCGTTCCGTTCCTGTATGCGGGGATGGTAGTCACCGTGTTCTTTCGGTAGGAGGTTACGCACATGAAACTGGTAAAACGCGTGATGCTTGCGATTGCCTGCGTGGCGTTGATAGCCGTGTCCTGGACGGTGGCTGCGACGGCGAAATCGGACTCTCAGATCCAGCTTGAGCTTATCGAAAAGGCCGATAAATTCATGGAGGACAAGGCGTACGTGACCGCGGTCCCGTACCTGGAGGAGGCTGCAGGATACGACGGAGAGTATACAGGGAGAGCGGAGAAGCTCCTTAAGGAGGCGTACATCAACCTTCTCTCCACCTCGGGCTATGCCAGGAAATACACGAATCTTCTGGACAAGGAGATGTCCGCGGAGGATCCGTCGCCGGATGTGTTCATGGAGGCGGCGAAATATTATGAGAGCATACATAAAACGAAGCAGGCGCTGAGCGTACTTGGCGACGGCGTGAAAAAGACCGGAGACAAGGAGCTGACGGACTATTATGAGTCCACAAGGTACCAATTTCGATATATGCGGGTGTCGTATGAGGACGTCACATCGGTAAGCGAAGGGTCAATCCAGGTAAAGATCGGAGGAGCGTGGGGGATCGCCGATGAGGCGGGAGGCATCATCATACCCTGCGAATATGACAGGATAACGACGATGAGCAACGGACACGCGGCGGTGATGAAGGACGGGGAGATATTCGTCATCGATTCGAATAACGACAGGACGGCGCTGTATCATGGCGACGGCACCGATGTGGGCCCCTTTTGCAACGGAAGGCTGAGTATTAAGACAGCCGAGGGCTGGATATTGACAGACAGCGCCCTGAACGGCGCGAAAATGCCGCTTGACAGTATAGGCATGTACTATGGCGGTGTCATCCCGGCACGGAAGGATGGCAAATGGGGATTTCTGGCGCCGAACGGCTCGAGCTGGAAGACACAGCCTGTGTACGAGGAGATCATTTGCGACGAGCTGGGCCGGTGCACATCGGGCAACGCGTTTTTTGTCCGGGAGAACGGAGCGGTCAGGCTTATTTCCGAAGGCGAATATGTGGAAGGCAGCTACGAGGACGCCAGACCCTTTGCCGGCGGGTGGGCCGCCGTGAAGAAGGACGGGAAATGGGGCTTCATAGACACCGAAGGTAATGTGAAAATAGAGTATCAGTTTGAGGACGCCCTGTCCTTCGGACAGCACCTGGCGGCGGTAAAGGCGGACGGCCTTTGGGGCTATGTGAGCCTGAGAGGCGAGATAGTTATTGACCCTGTATTCCAGGATGCCAGGAGCTTTTCAGGCGGCAGCGCGGCTGTGAAAACAGACGCCGGTTGGCAATTTATAACACTTCTTGAGTATGAGGAGGGGTATGGCATATGATCTACGACATACAAAGCAAAAACGATCTGTCCGTCGGGGCATGTCTTGTTATACGGTTCCCCGAGAAGGATCTGGATAAAAAGGCGCTCTACACTATAGAGGCCGACTGGCCTGAGTTTCTTGTGCCGTTTCGCCACAGGAGCATCGACGGCCAGATCGAATGTACGTATCTACTGGGAGACCGCAGCAAGCTGAAGTACAGATTCGGGCGAAAGACTGCCGCGGAGTACGTGAAATTTTGGACGGAGCTTTTACAGCCAATTTTGGATTGCGGAGATTGGTTTTTAAAGTCGTCGTCCTTTGTGCTGGAGACGGAGAATATATACATAAGCAGGGACGAAAAGACCGTAAGCTATATATACATCCCCACGCTCGATGATTGCGTCGGGCCGGATGCCATGAGGGATATGGCCCGCCATATTGCGGAGCTCAATCCGGTCGACAATCTGGATATGGAAAACCGAGTGCTCCGGGCTATCATGCATGGCTTCAGGCCGGTGGAATTTCTGAAAATAATCGGCGCGGCCGCGGAAGACGGAAAGGTGAATGAAGCCGCAAGTAAAGCGCCGGCGCCTGAACGGCCGGTGATGGCCGTGGACAGGTCTCCAAAGACGCCTGAAATACCGGAAAATCCCCCGAGACTGCCACCCACACCCCCTCAGCGGCCCGCGCCGGCCGATATGCCGGAGGGCGAGGATCTGATCATCGACTTTGACGCCAAAAAACGCGGGAAGCAAAAGGAGAAGGTCAAAGAGCCGAAGGCGAAGAAAAAACAGGAAAAGCCCCAAAAGCCCCAAAAGGAGCCGAAGCACGGCCTTTTCGGGAGCAAAAAGGATCATAACGTTTTAATAGCCGGCGCCGCTGAACAGAAGGGATCCGTGCCGCCCGCGACCGGGGTGGAGATTGACCGTATCCGTATCCCCGCCGAACCGATCCAGGACGTCACACAAAGCGGTGAGACGGCCTTGGACGAAGGCGTAAGGCTGCGGCTCATAAGCGGCTCTCCGCTGCCGAAGATCATAGACGTGAACATAGAGCCGGGAGGTATATTCACCATCGGGCGGTTTGACGTATCGGTCGGCGTAAAGCAGAGCGACTTTGAGTTCGATAAGAAAACCATGTCCGTCAGCCGTCATCACGCGGCCATTGAGCGGGGGCGGGACGGGACGTATACGATCGTGGATCTCAATTCAAAGGCCGGTACATATATGGACGGAGCAAAGCTGACGCCCAATATCCCCTACAGCCTTGCCCGAGGTTCACGTGTTTCCTTCGGCATCAGCGGGGCTGATTATATCTGGGAGGAATAGAGATGAACGAGATCCTAGTGTGTGTGGGCATAGTACTCATGGCCTGCTCGGCGTTGGCTGCCGTCATCTCCGCGGTGGTGTTTTCGGCTGCCGGAAAGCGTCTGAGAAAAAAACTCGACGAGGAGTACGGAGGGCAAAACGTCTGAATCGGGGTAACATATCATGACACAGATACTTTTTAATACATATGAGGTGATCCGTGAGATCGGTTCCGGCGGCGGCGGAGTTGTTTATCTTGCGCGGCATTTGCGCCTTGGCAAGCTGGTCGTCCTGAAAGCGGACAAACGGACGCTGAAAGCAAAGCCCGAATCGCTGCGGCGGGAAGTGGACGCCCTCAAAAATCTGAGTCACACTTATATCCCCCAGGTCTATGACTTCTTTGTAGAGGACAGCACAGTATATACGGTGATGGACTACATCGAGGGAGAGAGCCTCGATAAGCCCCTGAAGCGGGGGGAACGTTTTTCCCAGGCGGATGTGATAATGTGGGCAGATCAGCTGTTACAGGCGGTAGTATATCTCCACAGCAGACCGCCCCATGGGATACTCCATTCGGACATAAAACCGGCAAATGTAATGCTGACGCCACAGGGAGATATTTGTCTTATAGACTTCAACATCGCTCTGGCTCTGGGGGAGGAAGGTGCGGTCCGCGTTGGGTTCAGCCGCGGCTACGCTTCACCTGAGCACTATGGTATAGACTACTCTGCAGCCGCTGCCACGGATTTTGGGATCAGCGTATCTACAAAGCTGCCGGAGACACAGGTTGAGACGGCGGTGCTTGGGCAAAATCCGTTCCGGTCCGGTCAGGGCATATCAAGCGGTTCCGGGAGCAGCTCAAATAGAGGCGTACTTCTTGACGTAAGGTCGGACATATACAGCCTGGGCGCTACTTTGTACCATCTGCTGACAGGGGAAAGACCGGATCCTGACGCGAAAAAGGTAAAGCCGATCTCCGGCTTTGACGTGAGCCTAGCCGTAGCAAAAATAATCTGCAGGGCCATGGAGCCGGACCCCAATGATCGCTATCAGACCGCCAAAGAGATGCTGGAGGAGCTCAGGGCACTCCATCGCAACGATCCCCGAGCCGTCAGGCACAGGCATTGCGTCAAAGTCACGGCGGCTGTGCTGATCGGAGTTTTTCTCATCGGAGGCGGTATGACCTTTACGGGACTGCGTGGGATGCAAAAAGCCGAGGAGGAGGCACGCAGGGCGGAGGAAGCCGCCAGGCTTGAGGCCCAGCGGGCCGAGGAAGAGGAGCGGGAAAAGCGTGAGCGCGAGGAGGCGGCGCGGGCGGCGTTAGCGGACATCACAAGCTCCGAGGATGCCCTGAGAAGGGGCGACATTCCGGCCGCCAGGGCGCTGGCCCTTGAGGCGTTGGACTATGACTCGCCCTATAAGGCCAGGGCCCAAAAGGCGCTGACAGACGCCATGGGGATCTACGATCTCAGCGACGGCTTCAAATCGCGGCTTTGCGTTGAGCTGGCCGCGGAGCCCGTAAAGCTTTCACTCTCGCCGGACGGGGCGTATTTTGGGGTGACAGCCGACGGCAATGCGATTGTATACGAGACGGACGCCGGCGAGCGTATCCTGGAGCTCGATACGGACAGATCGGCCCTGTCGGATATTTGCTTTGCCGGTGGTGGCCTGCTCGTCTACGCCGGGGACGGCGCCTTGACTGCCTGCGATATAAAGACCGGATCCGTACTGTGGACGGCGGCGCCGGCGACGAATATCACCGTAAATGACAATGCGGTGGCCGCCGTATATCATGATGAGGCGACGGCTTATGTGTACGACTTGACCACCGGCGCGGTGCTCCGCACGGTAAAGCTTCCGGGGGCATTGCAGAGGATACCGGAAAACGATATATTCGCAGACCCGGAAAACGATCTTTTCGTCCTTGACGACACATCCTCACATCTTGCGGTAAGCGTCAGCGGAGGCGGGCTTCAGATCCTTGATCTGGCGGATCCGGACAACAGCATCATCATATTTGAGGACACGGAGTACACCCATTTTGAGGGAGGCTTCTACGGCAAATATTTGGCCTTTTCGGCGACAGGTGGAGGGAAAAGTGTATTCGCTGTCATAGATACCGAGGAAGTGCGGCAGACAGGCGGCTTCTCCTCAACAAGTCCCTTCCACGTCCAGGCGGACAGCAGCGGGATATACCTGAGCCTGGAGGACGTCCTCGTAAAGCTCGACCCGGAAAGCGGCGAGCAGACCGAGGTGGCCTATACCGACAAGGACATCACCGCCTTTAAAAAATGCGGAGATTACACGATCGTCGCCACCGAGGACGAAAAATTCTCGGTTTTCGGGCCGGAGGCAAGGCTCATGAGCACCTGGGACGGCAGGGCGTCGCTTGTCGGTCTTGCCGGCGGCTTCGCCGCCGTAGCGGGAATCGACGGGACGTCTGTCAGGATCCTGCAGTTGGAAGCAAGGGACGATGCCGATCTTTTCAGTTATGACCCTGGCTATCTCCACAGCGAGGCGCGGCTCAGCGCGGACGGAAGGACAGTGACCATGTTCCGATATGATAGACTGAGAGTCTGCGCCATGGACGGGACGGTGCTTGCGGATGTGGAGCTCCCGGACGCGGATAAAATATACGACCAGCAGTTCCGGCGCACGGATGGGGACAGCCGGCTCGAGGTCACCTGGTATGACGGAACCGTCCGCAGCTATTCCGCCAGGGACGGCGCGCTTTTGGAGGAGTCGCACATAGACCCGCCAGACACGTCCCTGCATGTTGAGTACACCACGGATAAATTCCGCGTGGAGGCGCCGATGAACGGTTCGCCCACCGTGTATGACAGGAAGACCGGCGAGATGGTGGGACAGCTCCAGTCGGACGACTTTTTGACCTATATCTACGATTCCGCCGGCTATACCGTGGCGGAGTTCATGACCGGCAACGGCCGGCGCTACGGCGTGCTTCTGACGGACGAGCTTGAGCCACTGGCTGAGCTTCCGAATTTGTGCGACGTTTTTCCGGACGGCACGTTGATCTTTGACGACAATTTGGGCACCCTGCGGCAAAGCCGCGTTTATTCAATACAGGAGCTTATAGCTCTTGCAAACCTTAAGGAGGAATAACATGAGAAAAATCAGCAAAAAAATAGCGCTGCTTCTGGCGCTAGTCATGCTGGCGGCGGTGATCCCGACAGCAATGGCCGATGACGGAAACGGGGGCATAATGCCCGCGTCGCTTCAGCCCCTTAAAGAAGTAGGAACTTACAATGATCCGATTGTAATCGACCTCACAGATCTGAATCCTGACGCTCTTGATCAGGTGCCAATGAAAACTGTGCTGGAAAAGCTGAACGAGGCGCTTGAGAAGGAAAGCAAGGATCAGGTCGATACGGAAAACAGCACCGTGGCGTGGACAAAGTGTTACTACCAATACAACCTTAATGGTAAGGATGACTATAAACTGCCTGATGCTGAGGGAAATCTTGATCTGGACGTCGGCTATACTGTCTATGAGCTTGAGTGGCCGGATTTCGACTACGCTGTGACAGAAGATGACATAGCCGACCTCAGAAGCTTTTATACAAATGACCCTGCTTGTGTCTATCTACTTCTGATAGTTGGCGAAAAGGCAAACGATCAGTTGAACGCGGAAAGCAAGCGGTTCGTTGTCAAGGCCCTCCTTCCTCAGGAAAACAAGATTTTGGATTTCACGGCCACTAACGCCGATGATGGGGCGAACAACGCGCCAATCAAGATAATCGATGTCTATTCACATCTGGATTATTACGATAAAGATACAGACATTGACGTTTATCATGTTGAGATACCGCTTTCTTTCAAGGGTGAAAGCGTGAGCCTTAAGATGGATTTTAAGGCTTCGCTTGAAGACAAATATAAGGATTTGGAAATATATCCCGGGATCTTTAAAACCAAGGAAGAGGCCGCTTCGGCTGTGAAGCTAGATGATAATATATATACGGACAAGTTTGACGGTTACTGGTACACCAAAGAATATACGGCATTTTACAAGGATGGTAATGGAATAGATCGAGTCTATCATTTCAGTGTATATCTTTCAACAAGCGGTATATTCGTATACTATGACTATTTAATGGATAAGAGTAACAATAAAATTTATAGTGCAAGTTATAACAAAGGTGTATATACGTTTGAACTTAGAAATGGGATGGAGGTAAACGATGAGTATTCGCTCGTTATGCGAGCGCGCGATGACGAATATCCTGCTAGAAGCAGCGCGGAAAATATAAAAGCCGCATATGAAGGTCTGTATATATCGCAGGAAGAGGCGTTAGAGGACGGCAAAGAGAATATTAAAGACCAGCTTTTTGGCATCGGATATAAGAGCAATAAATTTGAAGCCGGTGTCCAATTCACTATTATTGACAACAATGATCAGATTGTCCGTTACAAGTTCACAGTTGCCCCATATGTTGCACCGGAACCCACGGAGCCAGTGCCGTCTGATGACACCAGCTTCAGCATCACGGGGGTGAAGAAGACGGCAGAAGGCGACTTGTACCAGACCTTTGCATCTGAATATACCTATAACAAGCGAACAGACGACATGAAGGATATATACCAGACTGTGTTTATCCTCGAGTCGGAGGAAAAAATAAAAGAAAATGCGGACGGGAATATTTATCCCCAATGGAGCGCTGACAGTGACGCAAAGGTTGCTTGGGCTGACATCGACGGCGGTGCCGCCGCTGAAAAGACAAGCGGGAGTTCGCCACTCAAATTTACACCCGGTGAGCCAGTCCACATAACGGTCACCGCAGAGGACGGGAAGCATGTGACCAACTACTATGTGACTTTTGTCGCCCAGAAGAGCGAAGCGGAGCTGTATGTGGTGGGCGAAAACGTACATGACAGCAACTATGACGACCAGCTGAAAATGCCTGGCCGCGTGGTGCATCTGGGAGATTTGGAGCGCAGAGAGACATATTACGACATCATGTTCGCCAATATCGGCAACGCAGAGCTGAGTGGCGTTACCGTGTCATGGGAGGGCGAGCCGCAGAACGTGGCGATCGATGAGTACTGGACGGTCACGCAGGGCGCAACCCTTGGCGCCTTTGACTCTGTCGATGACGGGAGCAGCCTCAAATACGGCGTACTCGGCAATATCGGGAAGGTGCGGCTCGTTCCCACTTACGACGAAGACGGAAAAATCAACCACGGTACCATCAGAGGCATCCTGAAGATCGCAGCGGGGGAAAAAGAAGTTAAAATTAAGATATCCGGTATCGCCGGGACTCCGAAAATTACTACGGAGACCCTGGATGATCAGGATGCGGTCAAGTATGTACCCTACGGCGTGATCCTTCAGTCGGACAACGTAAGCAGCAAGACCGTATCCTTTGAAATCAGCCCGTTCGGCGCACTGCCCCCGATGGGGATCGAGCTTGCGCAGGGAGGCGCCCTGTACGGAGTCACTACAGCGATGCCCCGGGATTACGTATTTACGGTCGATCTCGTATATTACGAAAACGGTAATCGCTATATCCTTGACGAAAAGACGTATACATTGACAGTCCGGGAGAACACGGACGAATTGGTCTGGGGAGAAACGGACGAAAACTACGACGTCATTCAATATGTGGGCCGCCAGTCAGGAGACTACCACTTTGTACTCAGCTCCGTCGGCGATCAGGTGTTCTCCAGCAAGGGCGCCTTTGGCGAATTCGCGGCATTTTACCTGGATGGTAAGATGCTCACAGAAGGCGAAGATTACAAGGCCGAGGAAGGCAGTACGATCATCACTATTTTCGAAGAGACGATTAGAAGCACGAATGACGGAAAGTCGCACACCATCGCCGCGGAATTCCGTTCTGATGGAACAGCGGCCGGTGAGGAGCCAAAGCAAGAAATAAAGCGTGCCGCCCAGAATTATACAGTCAGCCTGTCAACCTCCGGGACTATTCCTCCTCCGCCTACCGTGGTCACAAAACCGGATGAAGACGAACAAACCTCGCCGAGCCAGCCTACGGAACCCGATGACGACAGCCCCAAACAGTTCCCGTTCACTGATGTGAAGGAGAGCGATTGGGAATATGAGGAAGTCAAATGGGCGTATGAAAAGGAACTGATGTTAGGTGTTTCCGACACGCGGTTTGATTCGGAGAGCCCGGTTTCTCAGGCAATCATCGTCACGGTCCTGGCAAGAATGCAGGGCGTGGATCTTTCAAAATACGACGGTGTGACATACCCCGGAGTTCCCGAGGGCATGTGGTACACGAACGCCGCAATCTGGGCCAAGCAGGCCGGCCTTTTGCCGGACGTTGAATTTACTGAGACGGCGCCCACCGGTAGGGATCGGATGGCCATTATGCTGGTAAAATATCTTCAGAGCATGGGTATAGACGTCAGCGAACCCGCTGTACCTTACGAATTCAAGGATGCCTCCGAAATGACCGAGGCCGCCAATGCCGCTTTCCAGGCTCTTTACAAGCTGGGGATTTTCAAAGGGGTCGGAGATATGCACATGGCGCCGACGAGCAATACCAAACGGTGCGAGTTCGCCACGCTAATCCACAGGATATCCAATTTGATAGAAGAAGCAAAATAAAAACGAAGTCCAATACGCCGGAGCCATCCGGCGTATTGGACTACATGGGGATTTTTGAGAAACTTCAGGAGATAAAAAACCATGGAATGGCTTTTAAGCGCGGTACTTTTGGGAACGATGCTTTTTCACGGCGGCTTTTACCCTGACGCGGCCCTGACGGGGGGATTCATATGCGCCTTTGCCGTCATCTTCTTCGCGCGGCCCAGGATAAGCCGCTGTGTGATGGTGATGCTGTGCTTCGATGCCTGGTATATCGTATCTTCAATAGTAAACGGTTATGGCGTTGGTGCGATATCTCGCGCGCTCCTTCCGCTGTCGGTAACGGCGGTCTTGTTGTGCGCTCTGACCGTATCGGCGAAGGGACGGAGCAGGCTGATGAGCTGTATCGTGGGGATAAGCGGCGCGGTGGCTATAGTCGGGATCGCAGCGTTTAACGGCGCTTTGCCCATCGGCAGCGCGCTGACCGCCGGGAGGCTCCAATTCCCGTTTGAGTACGCAAATACGCTTGGGACGTGGCTGGGAGCGTCCGTCATGGTCGGATGGGAGCGCCACGACAAAATGACCGACTGGGCTCGCCTGCCGGCGCTAACGGCGCTGTTTTTGACGCGCTCTGTCGGGGCAATCGCCGTTTATGCCCTGATATGGGCGAGCCGGTTGCTGTTTGGAGCGTCCAAAAAGGACGATTGGCAGGATTGCGTTATACTTCACGCCCTGGCCGCGATATTTGCGGCGGTATTTTTTGTGATGAAGAGTCCGATAGCCATTATTTTTCTTCCGTTGATCGTGGCGGCGTCCTGTAAAACGGATGCGATACTCAGACCGGCGAAAAAACTGCGGTTACAATATGTTTCCGTCATAGCCGACTGCGCGTGCGCCGCGATATTCCTGGCCGGCGGGCGCCTTGAAACGGCTGTCGGTACATTTGCGGAGCGCTTGGTACAGATACGCGACGGAATATCGATCATAGCGGATTACCCGGTTTTCGGGGTGGGCGCCGGGAATTGGGAGAGGGTATATACGCGGTACCAATCAGCTCAGTACAGAAGTACCGTGATCCACAGCGGCATTATCGGCATCGGAGTGGACGGGGGGATACCGGCGTTGGCGCTGTTTTGCGCCTGCATATTTCTGAGCCTGAAAACAAAGGGGCGTGAGACAGGGGAGACCTTCGGCGCGTGGGTGATACTTGCCCACAGTCTTATTGATTTTGACCTGACTTTTTTCCCTGTTTTTACCCTCGTATTTCTGCTGCTGATGGCGGAGGAGGGCGGGGATCCCGTGCCTGTGGCCGCCGCTTATGCCGTACCATCGCTTATCGCGGTGCTTATAGTCCTCGCCGCATACGCAAATTCTCGGAGCGATCTGATCGTAAGCTATACCTACAGCGGAGAATGGGATCGGGTGATAGCGTCTTATGAGAAGAACCACTGGCTCGTCGGCAAGGACGCGGAGTGTGCGAGGCACTACGCGGGGGCGCTTTATATCACCGGGTCGCCCGAAAAGGTTCCGCAGGCCCTCGGAGATCCCGACAAGCTTACGTACCGCGACCTGGACATGGTTGCCAGGGCAATGAAAAGCTCCGGTCAGGCAGAACAGGCCTTTGAGTTGTATCTTGATCAGCTTGAGGCTCAGCCATGCAACGTCCGCCTTTTTGACGCCGCAAGAGACTTCCTTGCTGCCAACGACGCCCCAGGTGAATATGTTCTCCGCTATAACAGCCTCGTGCGGGACGCCAATTCCCGCCACAGCGCCCTGGGGGAGCTTATGGGGAATCAGGAGGAAATAGCGGAGATCAACATTGAACAGGAGAAACAGATTAATTAAGCGGCACAGTAGATGCGTGGCCGCGAAAGAGAATTAAAAATATCAAATTAGTATCACGACAAAAGCACCAATGCGAATCAGATTGAAAATCTTATCAAACTTTTGGGATATGTCAAGTTCAATGAGCTGACAAGAGGGCGTGGAGGGTCAAGCAGTATTACCTTCACCCATCAACAGGTGTAAATAAATATCAAGCGAACCCCGCCCGGAGCTGTGTCGCTCCGGGCGGGGTTCGTGTATCTACTACTTCCTGTTCAACTTTTCCCTCAACTCCCTGAATATCTCCGCCGTAAGTGTCTCACTGATTTTTTTCCTCTGCAATTGCCTGAGCGCCTTATCCCGCTCCGCCGCGGCCTCGTCTGCCCAGGCCTTGAATTCCTCCTGCGTCATGGTACCCTTCATCAACCGGGCGTAGTATTTCTTGTAGGCGCGCTTGTAAATCTTCCAAGCGTCCTCGTCCTGGATCTTCTTCTCAAACACCGCCCGCGCACCCACCTCCCGGCATGTGCGCTCCGTCTCGCCGGGAGCGACACGGTCACAGTAGATCGTCCGGTTACCCTTCTCGTGGAAGTACCACCTCCCACACAGCCGACACTGACGCGGCGAGTTGCCGTAGAGGATGCCCTTCCCCAACTCCGCAAAAAGAAAATCACGCAAAGAGATAACGGTGTACCGCTCCACGAAATAGGCGCCGCCAGAGATGGGACGGTACCCGTAGCTCACCGTGCACCCAACTGTGTGCTCCGGCAGATTAAAGCGCTTGCCTGCAACCGCACGGCCATCGACGAACGGAGACAGTAAGAACCCGAAGGTCCGCAGCAACTCCTTCAGTTCCTCTCTCAACTCCCCGTCCCTGTCACCTGCCAGGAACTCCGTTGCCGCCATGCCTAACTTGTACGGCCCCTCATCACCGATCCAATACTGAACGCCGGAGATATCGACAGTAAGCGGAAAGGTCATCGAATCGAAATCCATGTGAGCAGCCTCCTCAAAAATAGACTATAAGTAAATCTGCGAACATTGACAAATCAGAAACTCTGTGTTATGATAGCCTCATCTCAAATAGACTATACACCAACATCGGTGGATGGTCAATAGCTGAGCGTACATATTTTTTTGAAAGTCTAATGGTGTGAAGTCAAGAATGCAATAAGAGAAAATTTGCGAAAGAAGTACCCCACAAGAGTAGTAACCAG
>CANQBA010000062.1 GCA_947589545.1 uncultured Oscillospiraceae bacterium
GAAATGATCACGGTCGTGGCCCGCACCCTGGGCTTTGAGGGCTGAGAAAGCGAAAAAACCCGAGCATACAACGCAAACAAGGGAGCTCCCCCGCCGGGGGAGCTCCCTTGTGCTGCATGGGGAATTCATACTAAAAAATAATTTAAAAAATTTCGAAAAAGTGCTTGACATACGGATAAAGCGATGGTATAATACTTTATGTAAGTCCCGGGAGGAGGCAAATCCGCCGGGGCTTGGAGAGGTGTACCCTTTTGCGGCGGGGGAGGAAACCATGTACACAGAAAACGGTTTTAAGATTTATGCTCTTCCCGAGGCGCCCTTCCGGCTCTACGGCCTGGCTGTGGCGGACAGAGAGGCCCGGAAATTTTACCGTCTGCCGGAATTTATGCTGGAGAAGATGCCCCAGTACGACTTCCTGGGCCGCCGGAGCGTGGGAGGCCGGGCGCGGTTCGCCACGGATTCCCGGAGGATCCTGATCCGCATGACGCTGGACGCCTGCCGGGAGGACGTCAACATCCCCCTCACAGGCTCCGCCGGCGCGGATGTCTACCTGGGCGCGGGGAAAACCGCCTCGTTCTTGGGGTATATCGCCCCCGCCGTCCACACGGACGGGGAAATCACCGTGGAAAAAATTTTCACCAAGGGGCCGGGGCTGGAGACGGTGACGGTAAATCTGCCCCGGAACGATCTGCTCCTGGCCCTGGAGATCGGCGTGGAGGCGGACGCGCGGCTTGCGGAGGCCCCGTCCTACCGCGTGCCCGATCCCGTCGTTTTTTACGGCTCCTCCATCACCGAGGGCGGCTGTGCCTGCCGGGTGGGGTGCTCCTGCGTGAATCTGGTGAGCCGCTGGCTGGACGCGGATTTTTGGAATTTCGGCTTCTCCGGCAAGGCCCGTGGGGAGCGGGAATTTGCCGAATACATAGCCTCGCTGGAGCACATCAGCGCCTTTGTGTACGATTACGACCACAACGCCCCGGACGCGGAGCATCTGCGGGCCACCCACGAGGCGTTTTTTCAAACCGTCCGGGCCGCGCACCCCCATCTGCCCGTGGTGATGCTGAGCCGCCCGGACACGGACAAGGATCCGGCGGACGCGGCGGCGCGGCGGGACATCATCCGGGCGACATATGAGCGCGCCAGGGCCGCCGGGGACGGGCGCGTGTGGTTTTTGGACGGCGGGGCCTTTTTCGGCCCGGAGGGACGGGCGGAGTGCACCGTGGACGGCACCCACCCCAACGCCCTGGGCTTCATGAGAATGGCGCGGAGCCTGTACCCCGTGCTCGAGCGGATCCTGTACGGCGTGTAAAGGGGCTTGAAAGAACGTTTGGATACGGCTATAATGGTGTCGACCGGCGCGATTTGCCCGGCGGAAGGAGCGTTTTCGCCCATGAATTATCAAAATCCCATTCTTTATGCCGACTACTCGGATCCCGACGTGATACGCGTGGGGGAGGACTACTACATGGTGGCCTCCTCCTTCACCTACCTGCCCGGCGTGCCGCTCCTGCACTCTAAGGATTTGGCACACTGGGAGCTCATCAACTACTGCGTCCGCGCCCTGCCCTTTGAGAAATACGACCGGCCCTCCCATGGCTCCGGCACCTGGGCACCCTCTATCCGGTATCACGACGGGCAGTTCATCGTTTTTGTCCCCCTGCCCGACGAGGGGATCCTGGTGGCCCGTTCCCATGATCCCTACGGGGAGTTCAAGCTGAACCTGCTGTGTAAATCCCTGGGCTGGATCGACCCCTGCCCCCTGTGGGACGACGACGGGCGGGCCTATATGGTCTTCGCCCTGGCCCGGAGCCGCTGCGGCGTCAAGCACCGGCTGATGCTGACGGAAATCGACCCGGACTGTACCCGCCTCATCGGGGAGCCGCAGCTGATTTTCGACGGGGAGCTGATGGCCCCCACCACCGAGGGGCCGAAGATCTATAAGCGGGACGGGGAGTACCTGATCCTGGCCCCCTCCGGCGGCGTGGACACGGGCTGGCAGTCGGCCTTCCGGGCCAAAAATGTCTGGGGCCCCTACGAATACCGGGTGGTGATGCACCGGGGCCATACGCCGGTGAACGGCCCCCACCAGGGCGGCTGGGTCACCGCCCCCGACGGAAGGGACTGGTTCATCCACTTCCAGGACGTCCATGAGCTGGGACGCATCATCCACCTCCAGCCTATGTGCTTCAATGGCGGCTGGCCCTTCATCGGCAGCGACCTGGACGGCGACGGCATCGGCGAGCCGGTGGGGGAGTGGCGTATGCCCGTGGAGGGACAGCCCCTCTATGAGATCGCCCAGTCCGACACATTCCCCAGGGGCCGCCCGGGCCTTCAGTGGCAGTGGCAGGCCAATCCCAAGGAGCGGTATTTTGCCGGGAGCGGGGCCGAAAACGCCCTGTGGCTTGCCTGCCTTGCCAATGAGAAGCGGGAAAACCTGCTGTGGTACGCCCCCAACGCCCTGACCCAGATTCCCCAGCACCCGTCCCTGACCGCCACGGTGAAGGTGCGGCTCTCGGAGGCGGGCGCGGCCGGGGATATGGCGTCCCTGGGTGTCATCGGCCACGCCTACGGCTATCTGGGCCTCCAGCGCACCACGAACGGCTTCCACCTGGCCCTCTACCACGGCCAGGTGACGGAAAAGACCTTTGAGGGCGAGGCTGTGGAGACGCTGGAGACGGCCTTGGACTGGCCGCGGGAGACGGCCATTTTGCGCCTTGAGATCTTCCCCGACAAGACCTACGGCTTCGCCTGCTCTGCTGATGGGGAGACGTACATGCCCATCGGCGGGCGGTACCCCCTCCGCCGCGCCACGTGGACAGGCGCCAAGCTGTGCCTGTGGGCCTGCAGCCGTGAGAACCGGCCCTCCGCCGGGTACGGGGCGTTCGCTGATTTTCAGATCCGGGGCACAGAGAAGGCTTAAGGCCGGGACAGAGGAAATAAAAGGAATCGCGCGGAGGGCCGGAGAGTCCCCTCCGCGCGACATTCGGGCTATAGCCGGCCTATAGGTTGGATTTTCGTTTTATCCCTTGACAAGTTCGGGAAATCCGGGTAAAATACATCATACACGCCCTTGTAGCTCAGCAGGATAGAGCGTTCGCCTCCTAAGAAACAGCCAGGCCGCTTCCCGGAAAGCTCCGAACCCACGAAAAATTGAATATGCCCTCGTAGCTCAGCTGGATAGAGCGTCCGCCTCCTAAGCACACGAACCATCAATCGCCTTTTCCCTCAAAAGCGGACAATCCGCTGTTCAACTTAAGTCAATATGCCCTTGTAGCTCAGCAGGATAGAGCGTTCGCCTCCTAAGCGAAAGGCCACGCGTTCGAATCGCGTCAAGGGTGCCACCGAAAAACACCGATTTTTGTCCCTGTTTTCGTCAGAAAGCACACAAAAACCGGTGTTTTTTTGTTTGCCCTGACGAAAACCGTCCTTTGTGCAAACACGGTATTTTTCGTACACCAAGCTATATGCCGCTTTGCACTTCAATTAGCAAAAGTGGTCCGCCTCAAATGAGGACTGCGCAGGTTCAAGGTATGTAACCCTTGCCAAGAGAACCCAATATTTTACTTTCTGCTAATCAAATTAGCAGGAATGGGGGATTTTTCGGCCCGAAAAGGGGCCTCCAGCTAATTTGAGGTTTAGAACCCTCAAAAAACTGCTAATTTCCCAGGCGGATGACGCCAGTACAAACAATTTCAATAGTGCATATGACATATTCAGCCGGTCCGAACAGGGCCGGCTTTTTGTATTTCAAGGAGGTTTTCAAAATGGTAAAAATCAAAGTCAGATTTCCTGAATCCAAGAAGAAGCAGCGCAAGATCGCGGACGAGGTGCGGCATACGGCCTACGAGTGCGCGGAGGAACTTTGGGAGGCCATGTTGGACGTGATGGATGTCCGCACCGCCCGGTGCTTCGAGAGTGCGCTGCTGCGGCTTCTTGACCATGGAAACTGCGACGATGTGGACGACGCCGTTGGTATGATCCGGGGCCTCTACGCTCTCTGTGACATGGCTGTTCCTGGCAAAGTCGAGGAATACATGACCCGCCCCGCGCTTCTCAGAATGTTCGCGGACGAGTTCATGACCGAGACGAACGAGTACCTCTATGACCGCGGCGCGTCCGAACTGTATTTTGAGATCGACGATCAGAGCTGACCCGTGGGCCGGCGGCCCACATACATATTCGCCTCGCCGTAAGGTGGTATTTTACGAGGAAGGAGGAAAAAATCATGGACAACAAGTGTAAAGTCATTGCCGTCACCAACCAAAAGGGCGGCGTTGGCAAGACGACAACCACGCTCAATCTCGGCGTGTGCCTCGCGCAGAATGGATACAAGGTCCTTCTGGTGGACGCCGATCCCCAGGCAAGCCTCACGGTGAGCATGGGTATCAAACGGCCCGATGAGCTGGACACCACCCTTGCCGACGTGATGCAGACGATTGTGGACGTGGGAGATTTCAAGTCCTTGGACGTGGGGATCATCAAAAACCTTGAGGGCGTGGACCTGATGCCCTCAAACATTGACCTTGCCGGTCTGGAGGTTCGGCTTATGACAGCCTTCTGCCGGGAATACACCATGAAAAGCTGGCTGGGCGCGGTCAAGAGGAAGTACGAATATGATTACGTCCTCATTGACTGTATGCCGTCCCTCAATGTTCTCACCGTCAACGCCCTTGCCGCCGCCAACAGCGTCATTATCCCCTGTCAGGCAAGCTACCTCTCCACCAAGGGCCTGCAACAGCTCATGGGCTCCGTTGCCAAGGTGCGCCGGAACATCAACCCCGGCTTGAAAATCGACGGTATACTGCTGACGATGGTGGATAACAGGACAAACAACGCCAAAAGCATCATCTCGTCACTGCGGGAGATCGGCGGCCTGCGGGTGCTGGACACGGAGATACCGTTCTCCGTCCGGGCGGCGGAGTGCAGTGTGGAGGGTAAGAGCATTTTTGCCCACGACGGCAAGGGCAAGGTTGCGGCGGCATACACCGCACTGGTGGAGGAGGTGATGGAGCTTGAAAAAGAACGGGATAGACCTGGGACTGAGAGAGGCATTTGACGACCTGTTCTCCACCCAGGAGGACCGGGACAATGCAAAACGCACATTCCTCCGGGATATTCCCGTCGCGGAAATCTCGGACTTCCCCGACCACCCCTTCAAGGTGCGTATGGACGAGGACATGGAAAACCTTGTGGAGAGCGTCAAGGAGCGCGGCGTCCTCAGTCCCGTGCTTGTGCGGCCTTTGGAGGACGGCTCCTATCAGATGGTGTCCGGCCACCGCAGAAAACGGGCAAGCGAGCTGGCGGGGCTTGAGACTGTCCCGTGTATCGTGCGGGAGCTGACGGAAGACGAGGCCACTATTCTCATGGTGGATTCCAACCTTCAAAGGGAGAGGGTGTTGCCGTCCGAACGCGCCCACGCCTACAAGATGAAGCTGGAGGCTATGAAAAGGCAGGGGCAAAGGAATGACTTAACTTTGTCTCCAATGGAGACGAAGTTAAGAACAAGCGCCGTAATAGCTCAAGGTTCGGGTGACAGCAGAGCACAAGTGGATAGGTATATCCGCCTCACCAACCTTATCCCGCCGCTCCTTGACCTTGTGGACGAGGGAAAAATCGCTTTCCGTCCCGCCGTGGAGCTTTCTTATCTCACGGAGAGCGAGCAATCGTCTCTGGCGGAGAACATATCCTACGACGAGGCCACGCCTTCACTGGCGCAGGCAATCAAAATGAAGGACTTCTCAAGGGAAGGCCGTCTCAACCCCGACGTTATACTGTCCATCATGTCGGAGGAAAAGCCCAACCAGCGGGAAAAGTACAGTTTTCAGGCGGACAGGCTGAGACAGTATATCCCCGTTGGCCTGTCACCACAGCAGAGGGAGGATTATGTTGTGAAAGCACTGGACTACTACAAGCGGGTCCGTGAACGTCAGCGTGCGCAGAGCGAGGCGCGGTAGCGACGCCTGGGGGGAAGTGGGCCTTTTGCCGGCTGTCAGAAAAGGCGCTTGCCTCGCCCCCCTCTCACACTCTCCCCCCGTTACCGGCTGAAAGGGCAGGACAAACCAGCTGAAAAGAAAGACTTTTTCTCAGCGGGTAACACTCCGGGAGGTGAACGGAATGAAGTAACCACAGAAAACCAAACAGGAGCGGAGTTTGACCCCACGGGAGCGTGGGGGTTTTTTATGCTCAAAAATAAAGGAACGGAGGAAAAACAATGAAGTGGAAAACCGCAAAAAAGGCGGTGATGCTGTTGTGCGTCTTTACCCTTGTTTTCAGCCTGTCCACAGTGGCCTTCGCCGAGGGGCCGGATACGCCGGACGAACCGCCTGACACGCCGGAAATCAAGGTGTTCTATCCCACCGCCGTCACTACCAGCGAGGATAAGACGGAGATAAGAAAGATGTACGATCTGGACCCGGAGGACGACCCAGCCGGCATCCCGCGTTCGGACTTTGAGCAGGACGGCTTCTCCTACACCCTGGTGGACCTTTTGAAGCAGGAGCTTCCCGAAAACGAGAGCCGCCAGCACACCGAAACTGTTACCGTGGACAGTAAAAGCAAGGATATGGCCACCGTCCTCGGATTGCTCCCGCAGACAAAGGAGTTCATCACGGAGGACGGCTTTATCGGGGTTTTGGAGCTGAGCCTTGAGTCCATCAACGTGGAGGTTGCCGGGTACAGCAAGTCCTCGAAGTCCCTGTCCGTCACCCGGAGCTATCCGGGCCTTACCGACCAGGACCTCTCCTACATCCCCAAGTCCATAGAGGATAACGGCAGCACCCTGACGCTCAATTCGGTCAACTGGACGGAGGACGCCTCCGGGCATTTCACCGCAACGGCCACCTACGCCGGCTCCAAGACCACGAGCTCCGTCAAGGGCTACACGGTCACGGCAGATTACATCGGTACGGTGAGTAAAATAAACCTCCACCGTATCCGCTATGTGGCTATCTTCCACGGTGAGCAGATCGTGGAGATCACGCCGGTGAAGCCGGAGATACCGGAGGAATCCATGCACCCCAACAACCCGAACGCCTCCGATGAGCCTGACGATCCTGATGGGTCAGGTAGTTCAAGCACGCCCGTGGGTACGGTGGACCCGGATGTTCCCGATGTGCCGGACATTCCCGACGACACCACGCCCTCCGGGGCAACGGAACCAACCACGCCGTCCGAGCCGGACGCTAAAGGAGAAAGCCCCCTGGTGCCTATTATTATCGTTGTAGTGGTGATCCTGGTAGTCGGAGGCATCCTGTTCATCAGATGGAAGAAAGGAAGGTATAACTGATGAAAAAGATAATCACTACGCTTACAACTCTGTGTATGGTCGTGGCGCTGGCCGTTCCCGCCTTTGCGCTGGAGTATGAGATTGACGGCCCCGGCTACGAGTACGGTGAGGACACGTCCATTGAGGTCGTTTACACCAACGAGCCGGATATGAATATGGACGTGAGCAAGAACGCCGCTCTTGTTCCTCCTGCCTTTGGGAGCGCCGGCGCGTACACCCTGAACACGGGTTATCCCCTGACCCCGAATCTCGCCCCCGGAACTATGACCAACAGCGGGGCGATGGTCAACGGGAGCAGCGCCAATGTCGTCCCTCCCGTCATAAGCGGAGGCGCGTCCTCCGGCAGTACCTTAAACACCGTGACTGGAAATACCGGCTCTTACACCGGGGCCGGTTTTACGGAGGTGACGAGCAGCCTCAAGTATTCGGACGGCTCCCTGGGGACGCTGACCATTCCCGCCATTGGCGTGAATACGAAAATCTATGAGGGGACCAGCACGGCGTCCATGGCAAAAGGGGCCGCCCACTTCTCGGATACGAGTATTTGGGATCCCCCTTTGGGCGGTCACGCTCATAGGGGGATTGCTTGTGTGGGTGCTGTCCTTCGTGATGATCCTCAGTGTCTACGGGCGTTTTTTCAAAATGTATATGTATACCGCTATCGCTCCAATCCCGCTTTCCTCTTTTGCGGGAGAGCCAAGCCAGAACGTGGGCAAGAGCTTCCTCAAAAGCTATGCCGCCGTCTGTCTGGAGGGAGCGGTCATCGTGCTTGCCGGCATCATTTTCTCCATATTCGCGGCATCTCCGCCCGCTGTTTCCACCGGCGCGGCGGCGTCCATGGTGTGGAACTACATCGGGGAGCTGGTATTCAATATGCTTATCCTCGTTGGGAGCGTGAAGATGGCTGACCGCGTTGTGCGGGAGATGATGGGACTATAAGGTGAGGGTTGACATCGTGACGTGATCTGGGTATAATATGAGTATAATATTGCTACTTCATGTGGAGGTGTGACCATGAATATCCGTCCGTCAGCGGCGATACGTCAGAACTACAACGAGATCGCGGAGATGTGCAGGCGAACAGCCGAACCCGTCTACCTCACCAAGAACGGCGAGGGAGATCTTGTCGTCATGGATATCGAGTCCTTCACCCGGCGTGAAAAGATGCTGAAGCTCCGGGAGGAGTTGTTGGCGGTGGAGGAGGATCGGCTCTCCGGCAGACCCGGATATACGCTGGATGAGCTTGATGCCTATCTCGACGAGATCATCAACGAGGTTCGGGAATGACAGAGGGAAAAAGGTATAAGGTGATCGTCTCTGACCGTGCCAAACACATGCTTGGCGACCATCTCAGGTTTCTCGCACAGGTAAGCAAAACGGCAGCTGCGGCGGAGAAGAAAGAGATAATGACCGAGTTGCGTTCACTCTCCCGTATGCCCAACAGGTATCCTTTTTTTGAGGGGATGTTTATTCCCTCCAACAAATACCACAGGCTCTTTATTAAAAAGAGGTATCTCGCGCTATACCAAGTCCAGGACGACACCGTGTATGTGGATTACATTTTGGACTGTCGCCAGGACTATGACTGGCTCATAAGATGATGAAATACAAGGCATGACGCCGCCCTTCCGGGCGGCGTTTTTGTGTAAGGGAGTGATTTTATTGGAAATCAAAATAAACCGCGAGATCCGCAACTACACGGAGTCCATGTTCTTCGGCCTGTCCATGCGCCAGTGCGTGTTTTCCGTACTGGCCATTGGAGTGGCCGTTCTGCTCTACTTTATGCTTAAGCCCTACGTCGGGACGGAAACGGTGTCCTGGATGTGCATCCTCGGCGCGGCTCCCTTCGCGGCGCTGGGCTTTTTCACCTACCACGGCATGACGGCGGAGCAGTTTTTATGGGTATGGCTCCGCTCAGAATTTCTTGAACCGCGGGTGCTGACCTTTCAGCCCCGCAACCTCTACTATGAGATATTAAAACCCGCCATCGACAGGCGGGAGAGGGAGGAATACAGACGGCATGATTAAAAATGTAAAGAACATCACGCGGCAGGACAAGGAGCCGTATTTTGTACCCAAGAGGGTGCAGGATGTTATGAGTGGTACGACAACCAACTGCTCTATCATAAGGTAGACGGATCTGATCCCGGTCGGAACTGCGCCGGGACCGTTTCAGCTTCGGAGATTGCCGCTATGCTCGGCGTCCATCGCAACACAGTTTATGACCTACTGAAAAAAGGTGCGTTTGAGGCCAGAAAGCTCAACGGACATACCCGTGTGGTGAAGGACAGCTTTGAGCAATGGTATCAGGGTCAGACGCACTATCAGAAAGTCGAAGAAAGGGAGGTAAGCTGACAATGGCGTCTATCATCAAGAGAAAGAGCAAATATTCGGTGGTCTACACCATCACTGACGAGAACGGCGCGAAGCACCAGAAGTGGGAGAGCTTCGATTCCGCCGCAGCCGCCAAGAAACGGAAGGCCGAGGTCGAGCATCAGCAGAATACGAACACCTTTATCGCGCCCACCGCGTTGACGCTGGCTGACCTGCTTGACCAATACGTCAGTATTTATGGCGTCAACACGTGGGCACCCTCCACTTATGAGGGGCATAAGTCCCTGATTGACAACTACATATTACCCCTTATTGGGGACGTGAAGCTGGACGACATCAACGCCAGAATGATGGACAACTTCTATAAGCGGCTCAAAACTGTGAAGGCAAAAGGCAGGCCCCATAATAAGCCCACGGATGCGTATATCACGCCGAGGACCATACGGGAGATCCACAAGCTGCTCCGCAACGCCTTCAATCAGGCGGTCAAGTGGGAGCTGATGGCGAAGAACCCCGTGCAAAACGCGATCCTGCCCAAATGCGAGGAAAACGTCAGAGATATATGGGACGCTGAGACGCTGTTCAAGGCTATCGACTTGTGCGAGGACGATATTCTCAAGCTGGCCCTCAACCTTTCCTTTGCCTGCTCCCTCCGCATGGGCGAGCTTCTCGGCCTCACATGGGACTGCGTTGAAATTTCCCCGGAGAGCATCAGCGAGGGCAAGGCGTATGTCTATGTGGACAAGGAGTTGCAGAGAGTGTCCAGAGAGGCCGTGAGCCAAATCGAGGAACAGGGCATCAAGTTCAAGTTCCCGGCTGTTTTCCCCTGCTGTGCTACCGTCCTCGTTCTCAAAGTTCCAAAAACTAAAACCAGCGTCCGCAAGGTTTTCCTTCCCAGCGCGGTCGCGGAGATGCTTGTCGAGCGCCGGAAGGCAGTCGATGAGATAAAGGAGCTTTTGGGCGAAGAATACAAGGACTACAACCTTGTGTTTGCCTCCAGCTCCGGCACTCCCATCGAAGGCGCTACCATCAACCGGCTGTTTGATAAGCTGATAGCGGACAATGGCCTCCCTAAAGTAGTGTTCCACAGTATCCGCCACACCAGCACAACCTACAAGCTGATGCTCAGCGGCGGCGACATCAAGGGCGTCCAAGGCGATACCGGCCACGCCCAAGCCACCATGGTCACAGAGCGGTACGCGCACATCTTGGACGACAACCGGCGAATGAACGCCGTGCGGTTCCAGAAGGAGTTCTACACGCCAGCCGGAACCGAGGAGCAGAAAGCGCCCAACCCCGTTGACCAGCTCGACGCCTCCGGCAAGCAGGCGCTTCTCATAAAGCTCCTGCCGGAGTCCCCGGAGATGATCAAGGCAATGGCGCAGACAGCGGGAGTTTCCCTTTCAATAACAAAGAAAGGCCCTGGGATTAAAGTCTCAGGGCCTTTTGGCGCACTTAATACCATTATACATTATATGTATAACCAATATTTTTATTTTATTCTGCAATTTCGACGCCGTATTGCACACACTGTTTTTCTTCAACTTTGATGAGCCTACATTCCAGCATCGTTAACATCATAAGTTTCTGTTGAGCAAAGACGGCTCCTATGGTATAATTTATAAAAAGCTTCAAGGGAGGATTTATCCTTGCTTGACTACAGTATTTTTGGCTTATCTAATGAAGAGCTTAACAAAATAAGAGCCTCGCGTATTTACAGCATAAGCGAGCGTGTTAGCACTTTCTTTTGGAACACAGATGACCGTCCTGGCTTTGAAGAGCGAGAAGGGCAACAGGATATGGCCCTTGAAATACTCGACGCACTTAAGCGCAATCAACACATTTTGGTAGAGGCAGGAGTTGGCATAGGGAAATCTTATGCTTACCTGGTTCCCCTTTTGCTATATAATCAAGCCTATCGCAAGCCGATTGTAATTGCGACCTCAACAATCGCTCTCCAAGAACAACTCATGGGAGATATAGACTACCTCAAGCGGCAACTTAGAGTGAGCCAGAACGTTATTTTTGTGAAGGGGCAAACAAATTATCTCTGTGTAAAAAGGACAGAGGAGTATTTAAATAACAAAAACGCGGATATGGCTGAGGAACTGTCGGAGCTACTATCGAAAAAGTGCCAAGACCGCGCGGATATAAAGGTATCTATCCCGCCTCATATATGGGATCAAATCTGCGTGCGTTACGGAAGAGGTCGCCGCACTTGCCACCACCGCTGTCAATATAGAGATACGAGGGTCCTAATTCGGTATACGTCTGAAATCGTACTCTGTAATCAAGATTTCCTGACTGTCCATCTTTTAAAAGAGGATAGGCTCAACGAGGGCCTTCTTAATCCAGGCACGGAAGTGATCGTTGTCGATGAAGCACATAATTTAGAAAACAAAGTTCGCAGTGTTACCACCGAGCGTATTAACCAATCCAGCTTGGAAAAGATGATAGAGGAGGCTCTGTACGATGTTGGAAGCGATGCTCGCCCCCAAGTCGAAAGCTATGTTCAAGCAGCAGCGAAAGCCACATCTAACTTCTTTCAGTATCTGAGGGGACAGGTACAACGTCAAATAACTGAGTCTCCACAGAATATGAAGTATGCCGATAGGTTCTTCTTTAAGAAAGAGGATCCGAAAGCGATAAGCCTTTTGAAGCAAATGACAGGAACGGCAAAAGATCTCTCCGAAGAAATTCAGCTTCTTGCATTATTCGGTGTGAGGTCCAGTAGCACTACAATTGGCCCGGATGGGTTCCATGAATGGGCAGACCGTCTTACCGATGTTGTAGAAACATTGGACGATTATCTGCTCTGGATAGAAAAGCGCGGCAACTTAATAGAATTTGTGCATTGCCCCAGGAACACAAAAGAAATCATCAGCAGGCTGTATTTTGGCGGTAGTGCACGAACCATTTTGACATCAGCAACCTTGACCAACTCCTCAACCGGTAGCTTGCAAGAACAATATTCTTAGTTTATCCGCAACACAGGCTTCCCCCTTGATGAGAGTGGATTTTTGCCCGAGCCGAAGCCCTCCCCCTTCCTGTATGACAAAAATGCCATGATATACTATTGTGACGATCTTCCCCATCCAACGAAGGAACATACAGCTTTTGTTGAAGATGGTGTAGACCGTCTAATTGAGGTTTTGAATATCTCTCATGGCAAGGCTCTGATCCTGTTTACGGCTAAAACTGACCTGGAGGAGGTGTATGAGCTTCTCAAGCAAAGAGATTTGCCATATAAAATACTGATCCAGCAGCCAGGGTCATCGCAGGATCGAGTGCTTTCTGAATTCCGCGAAAATATTAACTCCGTTCTCTTAGGCACAGGTTCATATTGGGAAGGTATCGACATTAAGGGGAAGAGTCTTTCTAATCTTGTGATTTTCCGCCTTCCTTTTCCCGTGCCAGAGCCGATTATTGACGATAAGGTATCTCTTGCTAAAAACGGTTTGATGGATGTACTTGTGCCTGAGATGATAATAAAGTTAAAGCAGGGCATAGGCCGACTAATACGAAGCTTCTCTGATAAAGGAATAGTATCGCTCATAGATCCTCGGTTGAGCGATAATTTTCCACAACCATACCATGATGTCGTATGGAACTCATTACCTATTCACAACAGAACTACTAACCTTGATAAATTGCGTAGCTTCTATAATGGACTGAAGATATGAAGTAACTATTCAATTTAAAAGGTGAAGGCTATGAGCAATACCGAAGATAATACATCAAGCAGATATGCACAGCGTAAAGACAAAAACGACCAATATCGGAGCAAAGTCCTGCGCTTCACATTTCAGCTTTCAATCCACGACAGCGAAGTGAGAGAGTGGTTTGAACGACAGCCGGACAAAGGCGCATACCTCAAACGGCTGATTCTGGATGACAAGGAACGTCAACTCAAGGGGTTGCAGGAACGGCCTGTTTCCTTCGACCCCTTGACCGCTGATGACTGTACGCCTATTGACTTCAGCCAAGAGGTCAGAGGAAAAATCGCGGCAGTAAAGCTGGAGTCACTTCTACCCGCAAATCGGACAGCAGACCACCAGCTTGTTCTTGTGAACGGAGTGGTGTATGGTAACACTTGCTCCTGCATAAACCTCTATTCTGGAAAGCGTGTTCGGTGGAAGACAATCGAAATCATTGGCGAGGTCAAGCCAGAGCGCTTGCCCAGCTGGGCAAATGATAGGCGCTTAGTGATTGAGCAAGAGAAGGCTATGAAAGAATCCTATTGCAGGGATGAACGGTAATCAGGCAATTATAGAATCGGGGCAGAGAATTGTCTTGACAATACAATGCCCAATGGTATATCCTTTTAGTGGATGAAGGGCGACATCCCTTCGGTGCGACTGGCACCTAAAATCCGAAATATATGCCGGACTTGAGCCGGACAGTCGGCGGGCGACAGAAAAACCCGAAACTATGCGATTGAAGGGGATATGATTCCTCGAAAGAATCGCTTGTCGGCGGGCGACAGTAAAACCAGTCTTTTTAGAGGGGGGCGAGTGGCGCTGCGGCGTCACGGCCCTTCTCCTTTTTGGAAGGTCAAAGAGATGGCAAATAAACAGCTTGTTTTCGCAAACATATCTATTGAAAAAGCGCCAAATCATAGCGTATAATAGAGGTAAGACGACACTCTGATTGCAAAAGGTGACAGCCATGAATCTCGGCAGAGAAACCGAAACTCTTGAATTTAAGAAGTCCACCGGCGAGTTGAAGGAGGCCGTTATCTCCATTGCGGCGATCCTGAACAAGCACCAGAAGGGCGAGCTGTACTTTGGCGTAAAGCCGGACGGAACACCCATCGGGCAGGATGTGACGGAAAAACGCTGAGGGATATAAGCCAAGCCATCTCCAATCACATTGAGCCGCAAATTTTCCCCGAAATCACGACTGTGACGATTGACGAGCGGGAGTGTATCCTTGTCAGATTTGAGGGGTACAACACGCCGTATTTTGCCTATGACATAGCGAGGATTCGCGTAGCCGATGAGGACAAATCCATGTCCCAGCCTGAAATCGTCAAGTATTTAGAGCGAAAAAACGGTGCGGAGGACACTTGGGAGAGAACCGTATCAGGAATACAAGTCGCTGAAGTGCCGGAGAAGAACGTCCGCAGCTACATTGAGCGCGGCAGGGCCGTGGGGCGTATCGCATTTAAATATACCGACAAGGAAACCGCGCTAAATAAGCTGGGGCTCGTGAACGGCGGCAGTCTTTTGAACGCCGGTATGGTTCTGTTCAGCGAGAGCATATACGCGGAGCTTCAAATGGCGATTTTCGCCGGCACCGAGAGGCTGACTTTCCTGGACATCCAGCGGGAACGTGGCACGGTCTTTGAGCTTGTGGCTCTGGCGGAGAAGTATATCACCAGCAACATCCATTGGCGCGTGAAATTTGACGGCTCCCTCCAGCGCAAGGAGATACCGGAGATTCCCATCGATGCCATCCGCGAGGCGCTGTTCAATTCCTTCTGCCATAAGGACTACGGGGCCTGCCAGAGTAACGAGGTGGCCATATATAAGGACCGGGTCGAGATTTACAATCCGGGCACGTTTCCTGCCGGCTTCGTGCCGGAGGACTTTATCAGCGGCAATGAGCGGCCTGTCCGCAGAAATCCGCTGATTACCTCGATCCTCTACTACTCTAAGGACGTGGAGAGCTTTGGTACGGGACTCAAACGGATTTCCGATGCCTGCGATGAGGCAGGGTGCCGTTTTGCGTTCAAGATTTTGAAGTCCGGGTTTGTGGTGGTGTTTTACCGGGAGGAAAGCTCCTCTGATGTGGCCACCCCCCAAGATACCCCCCAAGATACCCCCCAAGATACCCCCCATAATACGCCTGCGATTAAGCAAACAATATTGAGACTATGCGAGCAACCCCGATCCCGTGAAGAACTAATGACGGCGTGTAGGTTGAAAGATAAAAAGCATTTTGTCACAGCATACTTGAAGCCACTACTGGAAGAGGGGCAAATTAAGATGACCATACCCGACAAACCCAGCAGTAAAAACCAGAAGTATATCAGGGTTTAACACAGCCGCGAAGCACGTTTTATATTGGCATAAACGACCCGACTTGCACCCATATCTAATGTCGGATTGTAGGTTCCTTGCTAATCGCCAGCTAATCGGAAAGGCAAAAAATATCCGAAAATGGCAGGAAGTCGTGGTAATCCGTGAGCATCTTAAATAGCAAAAAATCCAGTAATTCCAATGGTTCCAGAGAATTCGTGAAAGACCGTGAATATCCGTTTGGTGCTGCTCCTAAGCGAAAGGCCACGCGTTCGAATCGCGTCAAGGGTGCCAGCGTCGTCGCGAAAGCCGCGACAGCTCAAAAAAGGGCGGGAGCATTATGCCAATGTCATTAAGTTAAGAACCCTACCCCAAATCGGCATTATGCCGAGAGGGACTGCGACGTTAAGTTAAGAAGCGCATAGAGCGCACAGCGTTGTTTCTGTGCGCTCTATGATTTGCGGGGTATCAACAAGTCGTGGGAATGATACAAAAAATTCGCCATTTTGGGAAAATAACGAATAATGAATGATGTGTGGTTCCATTACAACAAGTTTGTGCAACGATGTAAAAAACGACGGTTGTGCGGATAATCGGAATATGATGGATTAAACGGGCCTCTTCTGTCCCAATCTCAACAAGTCCCCGAAACGATGTAAAAAATATGGTAGACGCAAAAATCACGCTATGGGACGCCTCCCGCAAAAGCAGAATTGTCTCGTCAAAAAATTTATCTTCGTTTTTCTGCTCCCCAACCCAACAACGTGAAAATATCAACAAGGTCAACGAACGTACTAAAAAATCGGCGCTTATTCCGAATGCGCCAACAGCGCAAAAAAATCCGAATGATTGCCAACGCCTTACAACAAGTCCAAATGACGTATCAAAAAACCGCTTGAAACTGACTTTTCCCAAATAGTCATTCCCCAAAACAATGCTTTCCGCCCAATATCAACAAGTCCTGTTTACGTCTCAAAAATGATTTTTGCCACGTTTTGGCTCTATCGAAAATGTTCGCTTTTTGTTAACCTTTTCTGCTTTTTTGCCGGTATAATGGGCTTAAAATATAAAATCGCGGACATATAACCGCAACCCTCCTGTTCGGCGCTCATGCGCCGATGTGTGGCGCAAATGCGGCCATGCGTATCAAAATACAGGAGAAAATCCCATGGCATCACTTCCCGAAACCGTCAAAGCTGAGCTTGACCGCGCGATTCATTCCGCCTCATTCCTGCGCGGCGGCTATGTCCCCGGAGGGCTGACAGATTTCAGCCGAAACCGCAAGTTACCCCTCGAAACCCTTTTGCGGACCGTCATCAGTATGCAGGGCGGAAGTCTTAACAAGGAGCTTCACGATTGCGGCCTCGATGTTTCCGCCTCCGCCTTTGTCCAACAGCGCGGAAAAGTCGAGTTTAGCATTTTCCGCAATATCCTTCTCGACTTCAACAGATTCCACCCCGACCCGGAAACATATCGGGGGTGCCATGTTTTTGCCGTGGACGGCTCCACGGTCAATATGGCACGCGACCCGGATTCCCCTTGCTTTGTTTGCAACGCCAGCAACCCAAAGGGCTATTGCCAGACCCATATCAACCCAATCTACGATGTTCTGAACAAAACTTTTTATGATTGTGCCCTACAACCACAGCCAAACATGGACGAGATAGGCGCACTTGTTTGGATGCTCAACGCCCACCGTTTGCCGGATAAGACACTGATAGTCATGGACCGGGGCTACGAAAGCTATAATATGATTGCCCACCTCTTGTTGAAACCGAACGTGGACTTTCTTCTGCACGTCAAAGACGGCGCTGGAGCGATGCGGGAAGTCGCAAAGCTCCCGATGATGCCGCTTGACCGTGACCTTTATGACAATTACCACAACGCAAACCAAGCGGGACGATGTTCAACTTTTGTTCCCGCATCGTAAGGGGCGCTGTCGTTCAGAATAAGGCGGCGAATGTTTACGAGTACGCGGTCAACATGAAGATGGCGATGGCGCTGTGCCGCGACTATTTCCGCGCCCCGGAGAAGGATGGGGAGAAGCTTTTGCTGGAAATTGCGAAGTACACAGAGCCGGTCAGGCCAAACCGCGCAGGCGCCCGAAATCTCCGCCCCAAGTCCTTCCCCGGCTTCACCTATCGCGTGGCGGTAAGAAAAGGCGATAATGCAATACGGAATTTCTTGATGAAATGGCTGGAAATAAGAAGGAGAAATAGACCCATAATGTGCCAAATCGATGGAAATGAAATGCCCCGCGCCAAACGGCGCGGGGCGGTGTGTTTGGGGGTTATTGCTTGACCCAGTTATAATTAGGAAACGCTTTGATATACTGTTCAAAGCCGGAACCGGAATAATATATCGCGGCGCCGGGAGCGATGCCGACCAATGCCGCAGGATCAGATGTCACATAAGAATCTGATGTATTAAAGTATGGCGCGTCACCCAGAAAGGTTACGGAGGTCAACGGACAGCCGTTAAATGTCCCGGCTCCAATATATGTGACACTCTCAGGAATGGTCACCGAGGTGAGCGCACAGCCGTCAAACACTTGCCTTTTAATATCCGCGACGCTGTCCGGAATGGTCACCGATGTAAGGGGACAGCCGCTAAATGCACCCTCGCCAAGATATATGACGCCATCCGGGATGGTCACCGATGTAAGAAGACAACCATTAAATGCATACTCCCTAATTACGGTGACGCTATCAGGTATGGTCACCGATATAAGAGGGCAGTCACTAAATACATACTCCCCAATCTCAGTGACGCCCTCCGAAATGATTACCGATTCAAGAGGGCAGCCGTAAAATGG
The DNA here is from genome assembly GCA_947589545.1 of uncultured Oscillospiraceae bacterium. GTDB lineage: Bacteria > Bacillota > Clostridia > Oscillospirales > Oscillospiraceae > RUG626. Next base: position 18,455 of record CANQBA010000062.1, read on the forward strand.
AGAATACCCAGAAAACAGCCCAAATAATCCGGTGACACTGCCCGGAATGGTTACCGATGTAAGAGGGCAGTTGGCAAATGCGTCATACCCGATTTTGGTGACGCCTTCCGGAATGGTCACCGACGTAAGTGCGCAGCCGTCAAACGCATGATCCCCAATTTCGGTAACGCTGCCCGGAATCGTTACTGACGTAAGAGGGCACCTGGCAAACGTTGCATTCCCGATTCTGGTGACGCTGTCCGGAATCGTTACCGACGTGAGAGCGCCTTTGGCAAATGCATCCTCCCCAATTTGAGTGACATTTTCTGGAATTATCACCGACGTAAGAGGACAGCCATAAAATGCAGCCTCCCCGATCTCTGTGACGCCTTCCGGAATTTTGACCGAGGTCAATTTAGAACCTTCAAAAACGGATTTGTTAATGACGGTCACGTTTTCAGGAATATCGACTGAAGTAAGGCTGGTGTTACAAAAGGCGTAAGGTTCAATCTCAACTAGATTCTTTGACAGTCTTATCTCTGCAAGATTACGACAATAATTTCCACCAATCAGACCACTAAACGCACGATTGCCAATCGACCTTACACTGTCGGGCATATATACTGCGGATAGGTTCTTTAATGTACTGAACGCAACGTCGCAAATGCTCGTCACGCCGTCCTCGATATAGATCATCTGGATTCCTTCCGGCCACAGCTGATTTTGCTCTACGCCTCCGTTCGTATAGCGCTTCATATCCCCCGTGCCGCGGATGACCAGTATGTTGTCGGCGTAATACCAGGCCAGGTTATCGCCGCATTTGCCGGTTGATTCGGCGGTGATTGAGTTAATGGAGTTGATTTTGGCAAGGTCGGCTTCGGAGAGCCAGTCAGGAATCTCGGGGGTATCCGGCTCAACGGGGTTCTCCGAATCGCCGGCGCTGTCCTTGCCGTCCGTAGCGGCGGGGTCCTTGGACGAATCTGTCTTGTTGGGCTCTTTCGCGCCGCCAGTCCCTTCGGGGCCGTCGTTGTTCGTCCCGCAGGCGGCGAGGCTCAGGGCGAGCGCGAGCAGTTTTTTCATGTCTCTTTCCTCCAACCATAATTTCCGACAGTGCCGCCGGACGGGGGATGTTCCCCATCGCGGCGGATGCCGGAAACGCAAAAAGCGGCGTTGAGCGTTTAACCTCAACACCGCATTTCCGCCCGTGAAAAAGCGCGGAGACACAGGTATAATAGGAGCGTGGTGCAGTCGTTTCGACTGTTGTGTTGAGTGGGCATAACACTCATCACAGGGACATGGCGGGTTGCCGCCCGCCGTGTCCTGCCCGCTTTCGCGTTTCTGACTTCTATTTTACAGCGTTCCCGCTCGAATTGCAAGCACTTTCCGCTAAAATCTATATATATCCCCCAAAAAAGGCCCCCCGGCCCCAAAAGCCGGAGAGCCTTTTCACTTTTTCTGTCTCTAATCATTCCGTTTGGCACGCGCAATCATTGTGTCAACGTGTCGGGGTAGGTTTCTTAACTTAATGACATTGAGCATTATGCTCCTGCCTTTTTTTCAACCGCGGGCTTTGCGGGAATGGCGTTTAAGTATATGCCGGAGGAAACCTCAAAAACGCCGCGCCCGCTTACTGTTGCTGATTTTCCAAATCCGACCAACTGAATATTGGAGGGATAACGGCGGATACTAATTCCTGTCGAAACAAATAGAGACAGGAGGACTTCAAAATGAAGGCAACCGGTATAGTCAGACGCATTGACGACCTGGCCGGGTGGTTATCCCCAAGGAGATCCGCCGCACCCTGCGCATCCGCGACGGCGACCCGTCGCTGACAACATTGACACGGTGGGAGCGGTTTTGCCTTGCCATGATGGCGCTGGAGGAGAGAATCGGAGCGGAATAGTACATATCTGTACAGAACGGGCGGGTGAAATCCAACCGGAAGGGAATATGACGTGTTGAAAAGAACATTTTTTGAGGATATAATCAGACTGATGTGATATTCAGGCTTGTGGCGGTGTTTTTTGGAAGAAAAAGCGTCTCTGTGAGCAATATCGAAAACAGGATGAGCCGGTGACAAACGTGATTTCATTTAGAAAATCTGATAATGTGAGGGCGGAGTATATCAAGATCCCGGCAGACCGGAAAAAGCTCAAGCTGCTCATTGTGAAGCCTGAGAAGCCGGACGGAAAGAGGCCCGGCGTGCTGTGGATCCATGGCGGAGGCTATGTTACGGGGATGCCGGAGATGGTGTATATGTCCCGCGCTGTCGATCTTGTGACTTCCGGAGGCGCGGTGGTGGTTTCTCCGGCCTATACGCTTTCGCTGAGAAGGCCGTATCCGGCCGCGCTGCTTGAATGTTACGAGGCGCTGCTCTACATGAAGGATCACGCGGAAGAGTTTGGCATCAGAACGGATCAGATCATGGTTGGCGGGGAAAGCGCGGGCGGTGGTCTTGCGGCGGCGCTGTGTATGTATGCCAAGGATCACCGTACGGTGAATATAGCGTTCCAGATGCCGCTCTACCCCATGCTCGATTGTTATGACACCGAGTCCTCCAAAGACAATCACGGGAAGGTGTGGAATACCCGAAGAAACCATCTGGCCTGGAGGCTATATCTTCGGGGGCTGAAGGACAAGACTGCGGTTCCGGCTTACGCCTCGCCGTCAAGGAGGGAGGATCACAGCGGCCTGCCGCCGTGCTATACCTTCGTGGGGGATATTGAACCCTTCCGGGATGAGACGATTGCGTACATAGAGCGTCTCAGGGCCGCCGGCATCCCGGCGGAAGTGGATGTGTATCCGGGCTTCTACCACGCCTATGACATGATGAACCCGGAAAAGGAGGACGCGAAGCTGGCGGCGGAGCGGTTTATCCGGCAGTTTAAATTGGCGTGTGAGCGGTATAGGGCGGAGCAGAGAGGGTAACAGCGGGAGGAATCAAAGCCGGTCAACCATGAAGAGAGACGTTGCGTTTGTGCAGATAGCCGAATATTTTGACGGCCCATCTGATACAAAAATCGTTTTTTCTCCTGAAAATTCCGGCCTACTGTGTTATATTAGCAAAAAAGATAGGGCGCGGAAGTTAGTGTCAACTTCCACGCCCTACGTTTGGTGCATTTATGCGCAAAAAAGAACCCCCGGTTCAACCGCAATGTCACAAACATATCCCCACCGAGCAAAAAAAGCAAAGGTGGGGGTATGTTTTTCTAATAAAACCACTTGACAAGCCGGCAAAAATGTGCGGCGCGCTTTCGCTTCTTTAAAGTATGGAGATGCGAAAGCGCTCCTTTGTAATTAGCGTTTGTCCACCGACACCTAATTGCAAAGGAGCCGTTTTTATGAAACCGAAAACCATCAGGAAACATCTCAAACAAATCATCGATGACCTATCCGCAAATCCCATGCT
>CANQBA010000063.1 GCA_947589545.1 uncultured Oscillospiraceae bacterium
TGGTTACTACTCTTGTGGGGTACTTCTTTCGCAAATTTTCTCTTATTGCATTCTTGACTTCACACCATTAGACTTTTTATGCTTTAGCGTAAGGAGGTGGCATACAATGGAGATTCAGAAAAATATATCTGCCACAATGAAGAGAAAACTCAGGGAATACAGGAACCAGTCGGAGTTCGCGCAGGAGTTGGGAATTGGACATACGACCCTTCAAAACCTTCTCGCGGGAAGAGGAAACCCCAACGCGGATACCATTGAGCTTTTAGCAAGGGGGATGGACATCTCACCGGCGCAATTGGTATCCGGAGAGGCCTTTCCGATATACAGAGCGTTCGATCTCGTCAGCAATATGGTGGAGACCTTGCATCTAACACTTCAGGCGGCGGGCTTCATTCTGATGGACGAATTGTACCAATTGCTTCAGCTCTCGGATAAGCGTTATGCGGAGGGCGCTTACTGGAAGTATGCCGTCACCGAACCGCGCCCCTTCTGTTATGCGGTCAAAGTTTTGGAACGAAGCGAACGCGGTTGGATACCGTCTGTGGAATCCAAGATTTTTACCAACGACCACTCTGTTGCCGAAGCCGCCGCAGAGCTCTTCACCCGCAACTCCCTCTCACCTATCCATCTGGAGGAAGCCATAGAGGACTACATGAGCTGCCTCTGACCAGGCAACGAAACACCCGGCCAAATCCAATGTTCGGCTGGGTGTTTTGCGGTGGTGCGGTGTGTGAGTTGACGGTTATATAAATTCCTCTCCAACATGGGAACATCGCCCGTAAAACCCCGCCGCACGGTAATTCCTATCTCCCTTTATGTAAAATGCCGGACAGGTATTTCCTCCTGTCCGGCATTTTTGTGTAAAGTATGGATAATTATTTTTATTTTAAAATTATCCTTGACATATACTTTTGCTTATGGTATAATGCAAAGCACAGTGGGGCTTACTCGCCGAAAACGGCGATGTAATCCTTCTTGAACTTCTCGATCCCGGCGTCGGTCAGGGGGTGATGGAGCATCTGCTCGATGACGCTGTAGGGGATGGTGGCGATGTGGGCGCCGGCCAGCGCGCACTGGGTCACGTGGATGGGGTTGCGGATGGAGGCGCAGATGATCTCGGTGTCGAAGCCGTAGTTGTCAAAGATGGTGACGATGTCCTCGATGAGCGCAACGCCCTCGGTGGAGATGTCGTCCAGACGGCCCAGGAAGGGGCTGACGTAGGTGGCGCCGGCGCGGGCGGCCAGGAGCGCCTGGTTGGCGGTGAAGACCAGGGTCACGTTGGTCTTGATGCCCTCGCTGTGGAGCACCTTCACGGCCTTGAGGCCCTCGGCGGTCATGGGGATCTTGACGACCATATTGGGATGGATGGCGGCGATCTCGCGGCCCTCCTTTATCATGCCCTCGGCGTCGGTGGTGGTGGCCTTGACCTCACCGGAGATGGGGCCGTCCACGATGGAGGTGATTTCCTGGATGACCTCCTTAAAGTCGCGGCCCTCCTTGGCGATGAGGCTGGGGTTGGTGGTGACGCCGCAGATGACGCCCAGATCGTTTGCCTTGCGGATGTCCTCCACATGGGCGGTGTCGATGAAGAGTTTCATAATGATTTCCTCCTTAAAGAAGTGTTATTGACGTGTTTTGGCTGGATCTTACGATTTTTACAGGGCTTTGACCACGTTTACGATGTTCTCCGCGCTGAGGCCAAACTGCTTTAAAAGCGGCACAGCGGGGCCGGAATGGCCGAACTCGTCGTTGACGCCCACGCGCTTCACCTTGCAGGGGATGCCGGACTCGGCCACCACGGCGCAGACGGCCTCGCCGAGACCCCCGATGACGCTGTGCTCCTCGGCGGTGACGATCTTGCCGCACTCCCGGGCGGCCTTCAGGACGATCTCTTCATCCAGGGGCTTGACGGTGCAGATATTGACGACACGGGCGTTGATACCCTCTTCCTTCAAAACGTCGGCTGCCTGCAGGGCCTCGTAGACCATGAGGCCCGTGGCGATGATGGCCACGTCGCCGCCCTCCCGGAGCGTCTCGCCCTTGCCGATCTCAAACTTGAAGGTATTCTCATCGTGGAAAACGGGGATCGCCAGGCGGCCAAACCGCAGGTAAACGGGGCCCTGGTGCTCATAGGCGGCGCGGACGGCGGCCTCGGCCTCCACCGCGTCGCTGGGGCACAGCACCACCATGCCGGGGATGGAGCGCATCAGGGCGAAGTCCTCACAGCACTGGTGGGAGGCGCCGTCCTCGCCCACGGAGATACCGCCGTGGGTGGCGCCGATCTTTACGTTCAGATGGGGGTAGCCGATGGAGTTGCGCACCTGTTCAAAGGCGCGCCCGGCGGCGAACATGGCGAAGGAGGAGGCGAAGGGCACCAGACCCATGCTGGCCGCGCCGGCGGCCACAGCCATCATGTTGCCCTCGGCGATGCCGCACTCAAAATGCCTGTCGGGGAAAGCCTTCCGAAATACGCCGGTCTTGGTGGCGGCGGCCAGATCGGCCTCGAAGACCACCAGGTCGGATTTCTCCGCGCCCAGCTTGGCCAGAGCCTGGCCGTAAGCGTCGCGGGTTGCCATTTTCTTTACGTCTGCCATCTTATTTCGCCTCCAGTTCCGCTAAATGCGCGTTCAATTCGTTCATGGCGATCTCATACTCGGCGTCGTTGGGCGCCTTGCCGTGCCACTCCACGCTGTTTGTCATGTAGCTGACGCCGGTACCCTTGACGGTGTGCATCACGATGCCGAAGGGCTTACCCTTTGTCTCGCGGGCCTTCTTGAAGGCGGCCTCCATCTCGTCAAAGTCGTGGCCGTTGATCTCCATGACCTCAAAGCCGAAGGCGCGCAGCTTGGCGGCGATATCGCCGGAATCCATCACGTCCTTTGTCGGCCCGTCGATCTGCAGGCCGTTCTTGTCGATGATGGCCACGAAGTTGTCCAGCTTATAGTTGGCGGCGAACATGAAGGCCTCCCAGACCTGGCCCTCCTCGATCTCGCCGTCGCCCAGGAGCGTATAGACGCGGCAGGTCTTGCCCATGTACTTGGCGGCCTTGGCCATACCGGCGGCGCAGGAGACGCCCTGGCCCAGAGAGCCGGTGGACATATCCACGCCGGGGGTCAGGTTCATGTTGGGGTGGCCCTGCAGGTGGCTGCCGATCTGGCGGAGGGTCTTCAGATCCTCCCAGGGGAAGAAGCCCCGCAGCGCCAGGGCGGCGTAGAGGCCGGGGGCGGTGTGGCCCTTACTGAGCACGAACCGGTCCCGGTCGGGATTTTTGGGGTCGGCAGGGTCGATGTTCAGCTCCTTGAAGTAGAGGTAGGTGAACATATCGGCGGCGGAGAGGGATCCGCCGGGGTGGCCGGCCTTGGCCGCGTGGGTGCCCTCGATGACGCCCATGCGCACCTTTGTGGCTTTGACGGCCAGGTCTTTCTTTTCCAAATCAGTCATTGCGGTTTTCTTCCTCCTCAGTTTTGTCCGTAATAGGCGTTGGCGCCGTGCTTGCGGAGATAGTGCTTGTCCAAAAGCTCCTGCTGCATCGCCGGAAGGCCGGGGGTGAGTGCCATGGCGTGGAAGGCCATAAAGGCCACCTCCTCCAGCACCACGGCGTTGTGGACAGCGTTCATGGGATCGGTTCCCCAGGCGAAGGGGCCGTGGGAGCACACCAGGACGGCGGGGATGTCGGCGGGAGAGATGTCCCGCTTGATGAACGTCTCGATGATGACATTTCCCGTCTCCAGCTCGTACTCCCCCGCGATCTCCTCCGGGGTCATGCGGCGGGTGCAGGGGATCTCGCCGTAAAAATAGTCCCCCTGGGTGGTGCCGAAGGGCGGAATGCCGCGCCCGGCCTGGGCAAAGGACGTGGCCCAGCGGGAGTGGGTGTGGACGATGCCGCCCAGGGTCGGGAACGCCTTGTAGAGGGCCACATGGGTGGGCGTGTCGGAGGAGGGCTTATAGCGCCCCTCCACCCGGTTGCCGTTGAGATCCACAACAACCATGTCCTCCGCCTTCATGCCGTTGTATTCCACGCCGGAGGGCTTGATGACCACCAGGCCCCGCTCCCGGTCGATGCCGGAGACGTTGCCCCAGGTGAAGGTCACAAGGCCGTGTTTGGGCAGGAGCAGGTTGGCCTCCAGCACCTGCTGTTTCAGTTCTTCAAGCATAGGGTTTCCTCCTTTTTTCTTCGTGTGCTATCGGAACGCGAGCCGTACGTCCGGCCCGCGGGACGGTTCTATAGAAACAAATCAGTCAAAAGATCCGCGATGGCGTCGGAGTCGTTATCGCCGATCACGATATCGGCGGCGGCTTTCACCTCCGGCACGGCGTTGCCCATGGCCACGCCCAGGCCGGAAAGCTTCAGCATCTCCACATCCGCCAGGTCGTCGCCGAAGGCCACGATGTCGCTGGGACTCAGGCACAGGGCCTGACAGAGCCTTTCCATGCCGACGGCCTTGGTGACGCCCCTTCGGATCAGCCTGTACCAGTCTGAATTGACAAACCGGGTCACGTCCGCGAAGGGCGTCTCCCGGCGCAGGCCATCCGCCAGGGCGGGATCCGGGAGCTTGACGCACACCATCAGGGCGTCCTCCGGGGGACTTGAGAAGTCCGTATCCACACACCCTTCAAAGCCGGCGGGGATCTTGTGCTCGCTGGCCGGGTAGTTGCGGTAATGGGCGCGCGGCGTATCCGCGTCCATCAGGACTTCCCGGCCCGCCACGGCACGGGCCGCCTTTATTATACTACCTGTTTCTTCCCGTGTAAAGGGCGCGTGAAAGAGGATCTTCTCCCCCGCCCGGACGCGGGCCCCGCCGCTGGTGATCAGCACGTCGGGCCGAAGCTTTCGGGTGAACACCTCCGCGTTCAACTCGCTCCGGGAGGTGGCGACGCCGACGAGGACGCCCCTTTCCCGCCGGATCCGCCCCAGGGCCTCCAGCGCCCGGGGTGGGACGGTCTTGTCGCTTCTGAGCAGGGTGTCGTCCAAATCGAAGAGCAGGAGCCTCCAGGCGCGCTGTCTCCACGACGAGAGCCTCACAGCACCTGGGCGGCCAGACGCTCCACCGGCAGGGCCTTTTTATAGGTCTCCAGGAAGGTGTTAAAGCCGTCCACGTCGGCCTTACCGGCCATCAGGGTGGTGGACCGGGCGGAGGCGAAGACGCGGGACTCCAGGTAGTCGTCCAGGGCCTCGCCGGGCTTTTTCCAGATCATGTAGGCGGCCAGGAGCGCCATACCGTAGGGGCCGCCCTCCCCGGCTGTTTCCATGACGGAGACGGGCACGCCGGCGGCGGCGGAGAGCATGGTCTGTCCCACGCCCGGTGTCTTGAAGAAGCCGCCGTGGCCGTAGAGCTTGTCGATGCGCACCTTCTCCTCCCCCGTCAGGATATCCAGGCCGATCTTCAGGGTGGCGAGAGCTGACAGCAGATGCGTCCGCATGAAATTGGCCAGGGTGACCTTGGCGTCCGGCGTCCGCACAAAGAGGGGCCGGCCCTCGTCAAGGTCTGTGACGCCCTCGCCGGAGAAGTAGTTGAAGCTGAGAAGGCCGCCGCAGTCGGGGTCGCCCTCCATGGCCTTCTTGAAGAGCAGGGTGAAGAGGTCGCCCCGATCCATCTTAAAGCCGGCGGAGGCGGCAAAATCCGCAAAGAGGCCCACCCAGGCGTTGATGTCCGAGGTACAGTTGTTGCAGTGCACCATAGCCACAGGGGCGCCGGAGGGGGTGGTGACCATGTCGATCTCCCGGTGGACGCCCAGGGGCTTATCCACTACCACCATGGCGAAATCCGAGGTACCGGCGGAGACGTTGCCGGTGCCCACCCGCACGGAGTTGGTGGCGGCCATACCGGTGCCGGCGTCGCCCTCGCAGGGGGCCACGGGGATGCCGGGGACAAGCTCGCCGGTGGGATCCAGGAACAGCGCGCCGGAGGCGGTGAGCATGCCCGCGTTCTCCCCGGCCGTAAGCACCTCCGGCAGTACGTCCCGGAGCTTCCAGCTGTAGCCCTTGAACTCCGTAAGGGCGTCGAACAGATCCACCATCCGCTGGTCGTAGTCGTTTTTGGCGCTGTCGATGGGGAACATGCCGGCGGCTTCGCCCACGCCCATGACGTGGCGGCCCGTCAGCTCGTAGTGGATGTATCCGGCCAGGGTGGTCAGGTGCGCCAGACGCGGCAGGTGCTCCTCGCCGTTCAAAATGGCCTGATAGAGGTGGGCGATGCTCCACCGCTGGGGGATGTTGAAGCCAAAGAGCCTGGTCAGCTCCTCGGCGGCCTGGCCGGTGATGGTATTGCGCCAGGTGCGAAACTCCGCCAGCTGGTTCATATCCTTGTCAAAGGGCAGATAGCCGTGCATCATGGCGGAGACGCCGATGGCCCCCACCGTGGTGAGCTCCACGCCGAACTTCTCCCGCACATCCTTCTTCAGGTTGGCGTAGCAGTCCCGCAGTCCCCGGTGAATGGCGTCCATGGAGTACGTCCACACGCCGTTCACAAGCCTGTTCTCCCACTCGTGGTCGCCGGAGGCCACGGGGATGTGGTTTTCGTCGATGAGCACCGCCTTGATGCGGGTGGAGCCAAGCTCGATGCCCAGCGCTGTCTTTTTCAGATCCATAGGGTCAACACTCCTTCTTGATCGGTTAGTTTTATTGACTGTTTCACAGCCTCGGGGTCTATTTCTCCAGGATATCCGCAATGCCGTAACTGATTTGGAGCATACGGGTGTCCATCTGGGACGGGCACAGCTGCAAAAGCCGCTTGCCGTTCTCCACGGTACACATGCCCATGCTCCAGCCGGCCTGGTGCATACGGGAGTCGTAGGTCACCAGCATGGGCACCTTCTCCCAGGGGCCCCGGGCCAGGTCGTAATTGACCAGGAACCAGCCCGGTTCCCGGAGTCCCACAGGGCCGGAGTCCTTTTTGCTGGAGAGGATGACGGTACCGTTGGGGCCGCCCTGGGGGATCCACAGGCAGTAGGGCATGCTCCCCAGATAGAAGCCGTCCTCGGTCTGGGCCACGGGGCCCAGATCGGCGGGGTCGCCCCAGTCCACGCCGTCCGGGGAGAGCTTGAAATGCACCTCGCAGGGCGGGAACATGGAGTCCTTGAAGTTGACGCACTCGTAGCAGACGAAATATTGGCCGTCGGGAAGCTTCGTGACGATGGCCATACCGGGCCGGGAGAAGCCGTCGGGGACAGCGGTGACGAATTTCTCCTCCCCCCAAGTTCTCCCGCCGTCCTTGGACACCTGCAGGGCCAGGGTCTGGTTGAGGCGGCGGTCGGTGTGGGGGCGCTCGTCGGTGTAAATGACGGTGATGTCCCCGTCGGCGTTCAGGTAGATGAAGGGCTCCCACACGGGGCCCAGGGCGTCCCAGTTCTGCTCCACAGGCGGTCCGCCGGCGCAGACGGTGGAGCGGTACTCCCAGGTCTTGCCGTGGTCGCGGCTGATGAAGAAGAGAAGCTCGGTGACCTCAAAGGTCAGGGGGATGGAGTTGGCGGAGAAGACCAGGGTGCCGGCGGGCAGATCCGCCACATCCCGGTCCAGCTCCAGAAGCACCGGCTGGAACCGGAGGCCGTAGCCGTTTTTGGTGTCCTCCACCTGACTGTAATACTCCCAGGTCTTGCCCCCGTCCCGGGAGGCGTAGATGGGCGTTACCGGCGGTTCCTTGACTGTGTAGTGGTCGAATGCGGCCAGCACAAGGCCGTTGTCCTCCCCCGCGTGGTGGAGCTCGATGGGCCGCGGGTAGAGCACCCCGCCGCCGTTGCCGTAGACCTCCTCCCGCCGGGGGGAATACACCACGCCGGTAAAATCCTTTTTCAGTTCGATTGCCATACGGTTCTCCCCTTTCCTAAACCTGCTCAAAATAAGCGACTCAGGCCGTGGAAGGAAAAAACTCCCACGGCCGGTAGACGGTATTTCTCAGATATTCTTCAGTTTCCAGGCGATATCGTTGTAGAAAAGCTCCTTTTCCAGCTCCTCGGGCCTGGTGTCCTTCGTGATGTGGACGCACTCGATCTCCATCATCCGCGCCCAATCGATCATCATTTCGGCGGTGATGGCGGTGCTGAGGACGGTGTGGTGCGCGCCGCCGGACATGATCCAGCACTTAACGCCGGTGAGTAGATCCGGGGCCGCCTTCCACATGACCCGGGCCACGGGGAGGTTGGGCATCTCGTAGATGGGCTTGATGACCTCGATATCCTGGATCAAAAGGCGCAGACGGCCGCCCATGTCGATGAGCGTCGCCACGATGCCGGGGCCCTCCTTGCCCTCAAAGACGAGCCGGGCGGGGGGCTGGCGGTCGCCGATGCCCAGGGGATGCACCTGGATCCTGGGCTTCTGCGCGGCGATGGAGGGGCAGACCTCCAGCATGTGCGCGCCCAGGCTGACCTCTTTCCCCGGCTCCAGATCGTAGGTGTAGTCCTCCATGAAAACGGTGCCGCCAGGCAGGCCCTGGGCCATCGCCTTCATGATGGCGGTCATGCCGGCGGTCTTCCAGTCGCCCTCGCCGCCGTAGCCGCAACCGTCGGCCATCATGTTCTGGGTGGCAAGGCCGGGCAGCTGCTCCATGCCGTAGAGGTCCTGGAAGTTGTTGGAGAAGGCCGAAGCGCCCTCCCGCTCCAGGATCTTCCGCATGGCGATCTCCTCCCGCGCCTGATAGCGCACGGCGGCGATGTTATCGGTGTCCACATCGTAACGCTCCGCGTACTCCGCCATCTTGGCGTCCACTTCCGCGTCCGTCACGGCGTCCATAGTCTCCACCAGATGGCCCACGGGCCAGTAGTCCACCTGCCAGCCAAGCTTGATGTGCGTCTCCACCTTGTCGCCCTCGGTGACGGCCACCTCGCGCATGTTGTCGCCAAAGCGGATGATCTTCAGCTCCCGGGAGAAGGCATAGCCGATGGCGGAGCGCATCCAGGCACCGAGCTCCTCCAAAACAGGCTTGTCCTGCCAGTAGCCGGCGACGATCTTCCGGGGCAGGCGCATACGGGCGCCGATGAAGCCGTGCTCCCGGTCGCCGTGGGCGGCCTGGTTCAGGTTCATGAAGTCCATATCGATCTCAAGGTTGGGGATGTTGCGGTTATACTGGGTGGCCAGGTGGCAGTAGGGCTTTTGCAGAAGGTCAAAGCCGTGGATCCACATCTTGCTGGGGGAGAAGGTGTGGCACCAGGTGATGATACCGGCGCAATTATCGTCGGCGTTGGCGGCCTTCATGGTCTTTGTGATCTCGGCGTCGGTCTTGACGGTGCCCTTATAGACCACCTTGCAGGGCAGAGCGCCGCTCTCGTTCCACCAGTCCGCCATCTCGGCGGCGCGCTGGGCTACCGTGTCCAGCACCTCCGGCCCGTAGAGGAACTGACTGCCCACCACGAACCAGAATTCCTTTGCGTACATATCCATTGCTGTGACCTCCTTAACCATAATCTTAAAATTTTATTTTACTTCAAAGTGACCGCCGCCACGCCGCAGGCGGGAAGGGTGAAGGTGACGGTATGGCCGTCACAGCGGACATCCAGCTTCCGCTCGGCCACCGCGTCGGGGTCGTCGAAGGTGTTGTGGGCGTGCACCTCGCCGGAGAGGACAACGGCCTGGGCGCCGGCGGGGATCAGCTCGTCGAAGCGAAGCTCCACCTGGGTTTTCTCCGTCAGGGACAGATTGGCCGCGGTGACGGTGACGGTACCGTCCTTTTGGGAGGCGGAGACGTTCAGACGGGGGACTACGCTCTCCCCCGCCCCCACGGTGCCGCCGTCCACCACCTCCGTGGGCAGGAGCAGGCCGCCCTGGTGGCCCTTGTACATGTGCATCACATGGTAGGTGGGCGTCAGGAGCATTTTGGGCCCCTCCGTGAGGATCACCGCCTGGAGGACGTTGACCATCTGGGCAAGGCAGGCCATCTTCACGCGGTCAGAGTGGTTGTTGAAGATGTTCAGCGTCACCGCCGCGATCAGCGCGTCGCGCACCGTGTTCTGCTGATAGAGGAAGCCCGGATTCGTCCCCGGCTCCACGTCGTACCAGCTGCCCCACTCGTCCACGATCATGCCGATCTGCTTTTCGGGGTCGTATTTGTCCATGACGGCCCCGTGGAGGTTGATGAGATCCTCCATGTAGAGGGCCTTTTTCATGGTGGTGTAATAGACGTTCTCGTCAAAGTCCAAGGCGCTGCCCTTGTGCTTCCATCCGCCCGGATGGACGTAGTAGTGCAGGCTCAGCCCGTCCATGAAGCCGTGGGCCTCGTCGGGCTGGGGGAACTTGAAGCAGGTGCGCAGTACGTTCTCCGTCCAGTTGTCGTCGTCCACGTTGGCGCCGCAGCAGATCTTCTTGAGGGGCGCGGCGTTGTCGTAGTGCCGGACGTAGGTCTGGTAGCGCCGGTAGAGGTTGGCGTAATACTCCGGCGTCATGTTGCCGCCGCAGCCCCAGTTCTCGTTGCCCACGCCGAAATAGTCCACCCGCCAGGGGTCGGGATGGCCGTTTTTCGCCCGCAACTCCGCCATGGGGGACAGGCCGGGGAAGGTCATGTACTCCACCCACTCGCTCATCTCCCGCACGGAGCCGGAGCCCACGTTGCCGTTGACGTAGGTCTTGCACCCCAGCTGGCGGCAGAGCTCAAAATACTCGTGGGTGCCGAAGGAGTTGTCCTCGGTGACGCCGCCCCAGTGGGTGTTGATCATCTTTTTTCTTGTCTCCTTGGGGCCGATGCCGTCCATCCAGTGGTACTCGTCGGCAAAGCACCCGCCGGGCCAGCGCAGGACGGGAACCTTCAGCTCCCGCAGGGCCTCCACCACGTCGGTGCGCATCCCGTTGACGTTGGGGATGCCGGAGTCGGGCCGGACAAAGATGCCCTCGTAGATGCACCGGCCCAGGTGCTCGGAGAAATGGCCGTAGATCTCCGGGGCGATGGTGCTTTGGGGGGATTTTTCGTTGATTTTTACTGTCGTCATCATTTTCACCTCAATCATCGAAGCTGAACACCGGCCTGCCGGCGTCGTCGTAGCGGATGCGCATCAGCATGGCGTGGCGGTTGGGGTTGTAGAGGGGGTTGCCCACGATCTCCACCTCGGTGCGGGCGTGGTAGACCATGATGTCACGGCCCTCCTCGTCCACGGTGAAGGAGTTGTGTCCGGGGCCGTAGATGCCGTGCTCATAGGAGCTTTGCAGGACGGGCCAGCGCTCCTTTTTCCAGCTCAGGGGATCCAGCAGGTCGGCGTCCTCGTCGGCGGTAAGCATACCCATGCAGTATTTGACGCCCGTCTCGGAGGCGGAATAGGTCAGATAGAGCTTGCCGTTGTGGTGGAGGACGGAGGCGCCCTCGTTGACCCAGAAGCCGTGGCGCTCCCAGTCGTAATCCGGCGTGGTCAGCTGTACCTGGACGGAGTCGAGACTGGTGGGCGAGCTCATGTGGGCGATGTAGAGGTTGGCGATCTGCTTGCCCACGCCCACCTTTTCGCTCCAGACGAAATAATGCTCCCCTTTATTTTCAAAGACCGTGCCGTCCAGGGAGAAGGCCTCGAAGGAGAAGTCGTCCCCTTCGGCGCGGGTAAGCTTGCCCCGCTCCACCCAGGGGCCGGCAAGGGGGTCGTCCCCAAGGCACTCCAGGACATAGGGGCGGATCTCCCAGATGTCGTCCTTGTCGCCGGCGGAGTAATATATGTACCATTTCCCGTCTAAGAAGTGCAGCTCCGGCGCCCACACGTGGATGGACATGATGCCGGACTCGTGCTTGTGCCAGACCTCCGTCTCGGGGGCGGCGGCCAGATCCGCCAGCGTGTCCGCCCGGCGCAGGCAGATGCCGTCATAGGCGGGGACGGAGGCGGTGAAGTAGTACTTCCCGTCGGTGTGGCGGTAGACGTAAGGATCCGCCCGCTGGGGGATCCAGACGCGGTTGTAGATGGATGGAGCGCTCATAAAATCGTCTCTCCCTGGCTTTATGCCGAAAGTTTTCTGATGTATCATAGCGCCGTTAAACGGGATTTTCAAGACGATTTTTCACTTTTTGCATTTTTTCGCAATACGACCAATCGGGGCGCTGAGAACGGCCCCCGCAATGGTCAGATTATCTATATTATATATTCTTCCATTCATAAAAGCAAGAATTTTTCTGTGCCGGGGAAAAAATATTCGATTGCATATGAGGCGAAAGCGTGGTACAATAGTTTTATCTTATTTTTTCCTTTGGAGGAAGGATCGACATGGCAAAAGCAAAGGTCTATTTTACAAAAAAGCTCTCCCCCGAAACAGTGGTGGAGATGTACAAGCATCTGGGCGTCACGCTCCCCGGCAGGGTGGCCGTCAAGGTCCACTCCGGCGAGGAGGGCAACCAGAACTATCTGAGGCCCGCCTTCATGAAGCCCATGGTGGAGTATGTGAACGGCACCGTGGTGGAGACGAACACCGCCTACGGCGGGGCGCGGGACACCTCGGAAAAACACCTGAGGCTTCTGAAGTCCCACGGCTGGAGCGAGGTTTTCAACGTGGATCTGCTGGATGAAACTGGCCCGGACGCGGTGCTGGAGATCCCCGGCGGGAAGGTGCTGAAACGGGATCTGGTGGGCAAGGATCTTCTCAACTACGATTCCATGCTGGTGCTGGCCCACTTCAAAGGGCACCCCATGGGCGGCTACGGCGGGGCGCTGAAGCAGCTCTCCATCGGCTGTGCCTCCGCCGCCGGCAAGGCCAACATCCACTCCGGCGGCACGGATCTGGCTCCCGCCACCTGCTGGAAGAACCACGCCTCCAAGGACGGCTTCACCGAGGCCATGGCAGACGCGGCGATGGCGGTCTATAAGCACTTTGAGGGCCGGATCGCCTTTGTCAGTATGATGTGCAACCTCAGCGTGGACTGCGACTGCTGTGCGGAGGCGGAGGATCCCTGCATGAGGGACATCGGCACCCTCTCCTCCCTGGATCCCGTGGCGCTGGACAAGGCCTGCATGGATCTCATAGACGCGGCCACGGACGATCCCGGCCAGAAGCATTTTTTGAAGCGGGTTGAGTCCCGCCACGGCCGCCACACCATCGAGGCCGCCGCGGCCCTGGGCTGCGGCACCACGGACTACGAGCTCATCTGCGTGGACTGAATTGAAAGCGCACCGCCCCCGGCTTATCGGAGGCGGCGCGCGGGAAGATCACCGTTTATCATTTATTTATAATGTAGGGGCCGCCTCCCGGGCGGCCCGATTTTTATATTGAGCGGCAAAGCCGCAGCCTTTTTTAGGTGGGCGTTGTGGAAATTCGACACACGGGCCGGCCAGGCGTCCGGCCCGTACGGGTTCGTTGTACGTGATGCAACAGAAATTCGGCGGGCCCGCAGTTATCCCCACAGGGCGGAGAGCATGGGGACGATCTGCTTTTTGCGGCTCATGACGCCGGGAAGGAAGGCCTCGTTATCGTGAAGCTCCGTGTTGAATGCCTGGGTAAAGACGTCCTCGCCGCCCAGGCACAAAACGCGGCTGCCCTCCAGCAGCACGTCGGTGAGCATCAGGATCATCATGGAATAGCCGTTTTTCCGGAGAGTCTCGGCCATCATATCCAAAAACTCCCTCTTGCGCTTCATCTGGCGCTCGGAATCCATGCAGGTGATCTGGGAGATGCCGAAGGCGTGGCCGGCGATGTGGAACTCCTTGAAATCGGTAAACAGCAGATCCCTGACAGGCTTATCCTCCGGGGAGGAGGCGGAGAAGATGAAGCGGCCCAGCTCCTCCAGATCCACCTGGGCGATGCTGGCCAGCCGCTCGGCCATCTTGCGGTCCCGGGGGGTGGCGGTGGGCGATTTGAACATGACCGTATCGGAGACGATGGCCGCCGCCATCAGGCCCGCCAGCTTTTTGGAGGGCATCAGGCCCCGCTCCTGGAACATGGCGGCGATGATGGTATTGGAGCTGCCCACCGGCTCGTTGCGCACATAGATGGGGTTCTGGGTCTGGATATCCGCCAGGCGGTGGTGGTCGATGATGGCCAGGATCTCCGCCTCGTCCAGGCCGGGGACGGACTGGCTCAGCTCGTTGTGGTCCACCAGCACCACCTTTTTGCGCCGGGGGCGGATCAGGTGGAACCGGGACAGGGTGCCCACCACCCGGTCGTTTTCGTCCAGGATGGGGTAGCTTCTGTACCGGCTGCGGAGGACGACCTCCTTCACGTCGTCGATGAAATCCGTCAGGTGGAAGGCCTCGATGTCGCGGCCGGAGGCCAGGCGCTCCACCGGGATGGCCTGGAAGAGCCGCCGCACGGCGCGCAGGCCGTCGTAGGGGGTAGAGAGGACGGTGGTAGATCCGGAGCAGGCGGCCACATCCTCCGGAAGCCCGGCGCGGCACAGGATGACGCACCGGACGCCGGCCTTAACGGCGGCGCGCAGGATCTCCGGCTGGTCGCCGCAAACAAGAACGGTGTCGGGCCCCCGGAAAAGCGGCGCCTCAGCGGCTGTGGGCAGGGCCAGCACCACCTCGCCGGAGACGGAATTGGCAAGCTCCGGCCCCTCCGTCAGGATCTGTCCCTCCAGCACCGAGAGGATATTGAAAAGCGGCACGTCCCGGATGGCCGGATCCTCGATGGTGGCAATGTCGTAGGCGGCGATGTCCCCCGCCGTCATCATCCCCATGAGGCGTCCGTCCTCGTCGGTGATGGGGATGGCGGAGATGTGCTTGTCCTCCTCCATGGCCGACCAGACGCGGTTGACGGTGACGCCGCCGCTGAGAATGGGCGGCACGTCGAAGTCCAGATCCTGGACCTGGGTGCGCATATCCTTTACATAGACAGGCGGCTCCGCGCCGAAGCGCTCCAGGATCATGTGCGTCTCGTCGCTGAGATGCCCCAGACGCGCCGCCACGTAAGACCGCTCCCCCGTGGCGTTTTGCAGGGCCGCGAAGCTCAGGGCGGCCACCACGGAGTCGGTGTCCGGGTTTTTGTGGCCGGTGACAAAGATCTTCTCCAATGAAGTCCCCTCCTTTTGGGCTATGACCCGATTTTACACCAAACCCGCCCAAAAGAAAAGCCCCAAACGCAAATTCGGCGCGCCGGACGGGCGTGTTTTGTCAAAATCCGCGCCGCCGCCCAAAAAATTTCTCCGCGCTCTTGCGCCGGTCGACAAAAAATGGTATACTCATGAAAAAAATAATTTGTAAAGTGGAGGCACCTATGAAAAAGCTTATTTCTCTGCTGCTCGTGATCTGCCTGACGCTCTCCCTGGCCCCCGTGTCCCTGGCCGCCCAGGCCGTCGACACCGCCGGGGAGGCCGGCACGCGGTATTTTGTCGACCAGCATCACGATCAGGACATCGACCTTAAGACCCTGGAGATCACGCCGGTCACCCAGGCGGACGCGGACAGGCTGTTTAAGGCGCTGGACGCGCTTCTGGCCGACTCCTCCGCCACGGACGAGGCCATGGGAGCGGCCTTTCAGGCCCTCGACCAGGCCCGCGCCGACGCCTTTACCAACTATGAGCTGCTGTATTTCCGCAGTACCATGGATGTGAACGACGCCGCGGCGGCGCAGCAGTCCTCCGATTACTACAACCTGGGCGTGGCTATCAGCGACCTGCAGAGGACGGCCATCCGAAACATTCTTGCCTCCTCCCACGCCGCCTATTTCATCGAGGCTGAGAAGCTCACCGACGAGGCTGTCAGCTACTATCAGGACTACGAGCCCATGACCGATGAGGAGAAGGATCTCATCGCCCGGCGGAACGCCATCGAGCCGGAATACAACGCCATCTACGCCAACGGCTCCCCCGTGACCTATCAGGGCGTGGAATACACCTTTGAGAGCCTGGACGGGGCCTACGCCGCCGGTCAGGTGGACGCCAACACCGCCAACACGATATACGCGCTTTTGATGGACGCCTACAACGAGAGCCTAGGCGAGCTCTACCTCAGGATGCTGGACGTGACCGGGCGCATCGCCAAGCTCTACGGCTATGACAACTTCGCCGAGTACGCCTATCCCAACGAGTATGGCAGAGACTTCACGCCGGAGGAGATCCAGGTCTATTTCGACGCCGTCAAGGAGTACATAGCGCCTCTGGCCGTCAAGCTCGATCAGATCAGCGAAAATGATTTTATCGATTTTTATTACTCCGGCCCCGAGGCCCAGGCCGTCTACAACGGCGACTACACCGGCGAGGACACCCTGGATTACATCGGCGCCTGTCTTTCGGAGCTCAGTCCAGAGCTTTCAGAGTCCTTCCAATACATGCGCCAGCACAACCTCTACGACATCCAGCCGGGCGCGGGCAAAAACGCCGTTGACTACACCTACATCCTGGAGAGCTACGGCGCGCCCTACCTGTTCTTCTCCCCCGACGGGTATATGGGGGATCTCTCCACCATCGTCCATGAATTCGGCCATTACAACAACTTCTACTGGCACCCCCACGGCTGGAACGACGCCGTCGCCAACACCGATATCTCCGAGGTTCACTCCCAGGGCATGGAGCTTCTCTTCACCCGGTTCTATCCGGGGCTCTTCGGGGAGGAAGGAGCAAAGCTGGCCGAGGATATCCTGATGGACAACATCACCACCTACGCCATCCTGTACGGTGCCTTCTTCGGCGAGCTGGAGCTGTACGCCCACACCACCCCCGGCGTCACCTACGAGGACATCTGCGACAAGTTTACCGAGCTCAGTGAGGAATACCTGCTGGACGACCCCATGGACTGGCAGTCGCTGCCGCACCTCACCGTCCAGCCCCTCTATTATGTGAGCTACTCCATCTCCGCCGCCGGCGCCGCCACCTTCTGGCTGGAGGCCCAGGAGGCCGGCTACGACGCGGCCACGGACAAGTATCTCAGCTTTGTGGCGCTGGATCCCGCCATGGGCTTCCGGGCGCAGTTCGAGTCCCTGGATCTGCCCGATCCCCTGTCCGCGTCGTTTATCCGCCAGCTGGCCGACGATCTCAGCGAAACCCTGGACGTGGACAGCCGGGTCTATCCCCAGATCTTCAAGGACGTATCCGTGGACAGTGACTACTATGATTACGTCACCTTCCTCGCCCTGCGCCACACCCTGAACGGCGACGGCACGGGCCGCTTCAACCCCGACGCCCCCGCCGACCGGGCCCAGATGATCCAGATGCTCTACAACTGCTTCGCCCTGAAGGGGCAGGAGAACCTCAACCCCCTCACCGACATCGAGGGCACATGGTACGAGGACGCCGCCGCCTGGGCCTATACGCGGGGGGTCACCAACGGCTTTTTTGACCCCGCCACCGGAGGGCTGGTTTTCGGCGGCGGCAATACGCTGGACAGGCAGACCATGTACACCCTGCTCTGCCGGATCCTGGAGGCTTTCGGCATCCCCTGCCAGCCCGCCGGCACATACGCGTTCACCGATCAGGTGGCCGGCTGGGCCCAAGACGCCGTGGACTTCTTCTATGAAAACAACATCATCGTGCCGGATGAAAACGGCGTCATCGGCGCCGCCGAGCCCGTGACGCGCGGCGACCTGACGACATATATCTGCTGGCTCTATCAGGTGATCAACAGCTGACCTCCGTTTTTCCCTCTCCCGAAAGGGAGAGGGAAATTTTTGGGAGAGCTTGATATTTTTTTAACGATTTTTTCGCGTACCCTATTGACATTCGCCGCGATGTCTGGTATAATCATCAAAAAGCGTCTCATATGAGACAGTTTGGGGGGATCCTATGACAGGCGCACAGCTGGAGATCCTGCGGGGGACGTTCCTGTTCCGGGGCCTTGAGGCCGACGAGATCGAGAGGCTTCTGGACGGTCAGGCGCAGATCGGCGTCTACCGCAAGGGCGAGGTGATCTACTCCCCATCCCGCTTTCGCCGGGAGCTGGGGATCCTTCTGCGGGGGGATCTCACCGTGACCAAGGGGAGCCTCACCGTCAGCGAGCTGGGCCCGGGGGATCTGTTCGGCGCGGCGGCCCTTTTCACGGACGAGGAGCGCTACGTCTCCACCCTCACCGCCGCCCGCCACTGCGAGGTGCTGTTTCTCTCCCAGGAGAGCATCAGCCGGCTCATTGATGAGAGCGCGGCGGTGCGGGAAAACTATCTGCGTTACCTGGCCCAGCGCATCCGCTTTCTTTCCGCCAAGGTGGACGCCCTGTCCTCCGGCTCCGGGGAGCGGAAGCTGTCGGGCTTTCTGCTGACCAACGCCGGGGAGGACGGCGTCATCACCGTCAAATCCCTGACAGACCTGGCCTCCCGGCTGGGCGTGGCCCGCGCCACGCTCTATCGGGAGCTGGATAAGCTTCTGGACGCCGGCGTTATCGCCAAGTCCGGAAAGACCATCACCGTGTTAAAGCCGGAATCCTTACAATAAACGATTAAAACAATTAATCGGCGTGTTGGCAAACCCCTGTTTACGATTCGTCCGGCCTTTGCCGACAGTTTAATTGATTCCGTCTGGAAAGGATAAAATATGAAAAAGGTACTCATCTTACTGCTCACCCTCGCCCTGACTCTCTCCCTGGCCGCCTGCGGCGGGATGGGGAAGGACACCACGGACACGGCGGACAGCACCGCCGATTCCTCTGCCGACACCTCTGCCGGCACGGCGGAGGACACTACAGCCGACACCTCTGCGGACACGGCGGAGGACACCGCCGGTCAGGCACAGCCCACGGCCTATGACGTGAACTTTGCCGTGCTCACCGGCCCCACGGGCGTGGGCGCCGTCAGCCTCATGGAGAAAAACGACGCCGGCGAGACGCTCAACCGCTACGCCGTCACGGCTGTGGCGGACAACAGCCAGATCCAGAACGGCCTCATCAACGGCGACTATGACATCGCCGCCGTGGCCACCAACGTGGCCTCCGCCCTCTACAACAAGACCCAGGGGCAGGTGCAGGTCATCGCCATCAACACGCTGGGCGTGCTGTACATCCTGGAGCGGGGCGACACCGTCCACGCCGTGGCGGATCTGAAGGGCAAGACCATCTACTCCCCCGGTCAGGGTGCCAACCCCGAGTACGCCCTTCGGTATATCCTCACCGAGAACGGCCTCACCGTCAGCACCCCCACCGAGGAGGTCAGGGACGCGGACGTGGAGCTGGTCTTTGAGGACGCCAGCGTCATCCAGACCAAAATGGCCGCCGGTGAGATCGATCTTTGTATGCTGCCCGTCCCCGCCGCCACCGCCGTGCTGATCCAGAATCAGGACGTGCGCTCGGCCCTGGATATGACGAAGGAGTGGGACGCGCTCCAGACCGGCGGCCAGCTGACCATGGGGTGCGTGGCCGTGAGAACCGCCTTCGCCCAGGAGCACCCCGAGGCGGTCAGGCAGTTCCTCACCGACTATGAGGCGTCCATCAGCGCCGTGAAGGCCGACGTGGAGCACGCCGCCGCCCTCTGCGAGCAGTACGGCATCGTCCCCAAGGCGGCCATCGCCAAGAGGGCCATCCCCGACTGCTCCCTAACCTTCATTGCCGGCGCGGAGGTGCGCTCCACCCTGGAGCCCTACTACCAGGTGCTCTTCGACGCCAACCCCGCTTCGATTGGAGGGGCGATGCCCGATGAAGCCTTCTACTGGCAGGCCGGCTGAAAAAATTAAAAAAACCGTGAAGCTCCTGGCCCCATCCGTTTTCTGGCTGGGGCTGTGGCAGCTTGCGGCCATGGCGGTGGGGCAGTCCCTGCTGCTCCCCTCCCCCCTCCAGGTGGGGGCGCGGCTCTGGGAGCTGGCGGGGACGGCGTTGTTCTGGCAAAGCGCCCTGGCGACGCTTTTCAGGATCGTGGCGGGGACGCTTCTGGGCGTGGCCGCCGGCACGGCGCTGGCCGTGCTGACCCATGTGAGCCGCCTGGCCGATACGCTCCTCTCCCCCGCCGTGCGGGTGCTCCGGGCCGCCCCGGTGGTCAGCTTCATCGTTTTGATCATCCTCTGGGCCGGCTCGGACAAGGTGCCGGTGATCATCTGCGCCATGATGGCCGCGCCGGTAGTGTGGGAAAATCTGCGGACGGGCCTGGCCTCCCCCTCCCCGGAGCTTCTGGAGATGGCGGCGGCCTACCGGATGGGCGCGCTCCGGCGGGCGCGGTACATCTATCTGCCGGCGGCGCTCCCCTATCTGCGCAGCGGCGTCCTCAGCTCCATCGGTCTGGCGTGGAAATCCGGCGCGGCGGCGGAGGTGCTCTGCACCCCCCGGCGGGCGCTGGGGAGCCAGATTTACTGGTCCAAGCTGTACCTGGAGATACCGTCCCTGTTTGCCTGGACAGCGGTGGTGGTGGCCCTGTCCCTGGCGGTGGAGGCGCTGGTACGGCGGGCCCTGGAGAGAGGCGGCGGCGGCAAATGAGGCTGGAACACGTATTCTTCTCCTACGGGGATAAGGTAATCCTGGATGATTTCTCCCTGTCTCTTCCCGATAGCGGCGTCACGGCCCTGTCCGGCCCCTCCGGGTGCGGCAAGACTACCCTTCTGCGGCTTCTGGCGGGCCTGCTGACGCCCCAACGCGGGCAGATCGATGCCCCGGGCCCGGCGCGGACGGCCATCCTCTTCCAGGAGGACAGGCTCCTGCCCGGTTTCTCCGCCGCGGCCCAGCTGAAAGCCGTCCTGCCGAAGGGCGCGGATTTCCGGGAGGCCCTGGAGGCCGTGGGACTGGCCGCCGAGGCGGACACCCCGTTGGAAGCTCTGTCCGGCGGCATGAAACGGCGGGTGGCCCTGGCCCGGACGCTGGCCTACGCCCGGGACAAGTCCCTGCTCCTGCTGGACGAACCCTTCAACGGCGTGGACGCTGACAACGCCAGGCGCATCATGGCGCGTCTGCGGGCCCTACGGATCCCCATCCTCCTCTCCGCCCACGACGCGGAGTCCTTGGCCCTGGCGGACAGCGTGATCAGCGTCGCCGGCCCTCCCCTTTCGACCAAATTTTACAAAATAGGATAAAATCTCTTTACCGTCCCCCTGTTTACTGCTATAATAAGGCAAACAGGGGGATGCTTTATGGACATTTTCAAAAAATGGTGGTTCTACGTGATTGCGGGGCTGGTCATTTTACTGCTCCCCTTCGCCATCAAAACCGCCCTGGAGGATCCGGCGGACACGACTCCGACTTTCCAGGATACCGCCGCACCGGATTCCACAGCGACTGATACCAAAGCCCCGGATACCACAGCGCCGGACACAGCCACCCGGGACACCGCGCCGCCGGATACAGCACAGGCGGACGCCACAGCGCCGGATACGGACGCGGTAGATACCGCAACACCCGACACCGCTCCACCCGATACCGCTCCGCCCGATACCGCCCCTGAAACGCGATCCACGGAGATCACCTATATTCTGAACACCAACACGAAGAAATTCCATCTCCCCGGCTGTTCCAGTGTGAAGGATATGAAGGACAAGAACCGGCAGGACACCACCCTCACCCGTCAGGAGGTCATCGACTTGGGCTACTCCCCCTGCGGGCGGTGCAAGCCTTAACTAAAACTGGCGTGAACCTACGGGTTCACGCCAGTTCAGTCTGTCAAAAAACCACCTCACGCCCAGCGTAAGCGGGCGTATGGGTGGCCGAAAATAGAAAATATGGTAGTG
>CANQBA010000064.1 GCA_947589545.1 uncultured Oscillospiraceae bacterium
CCTTTTCCGTCTCTTATTTTTACCATTATACCACAAACCCACCCCGGGGAATAGGGGTGGGTTTGTCGACAGGCTGAGGCCGCCCAACGGGCGGCCCTTTTTTGTGCGTTTACGCTTCCTTGCAGTAGATGTGGTAGGGCTGGCCCTCGATGTAGATGGGCGTCAGCTCGGCCTGGATCAGGGGACGGGCGTAATTCAAGAACGCCGGGAGCATATCGGTGAAGTTCTCGTTGACCCAATCCAGGGGCACCTTCTTTTCCAGGTTGGCCACCTCGGAGATGGGGTGGAGCTCGGTGATGCACTGGTAGGGCTTGTTGGAGACGCGCCGGAGGGCCACCATCTCGCCGCTGTGGCCCTGGAAGGCCGCCTGGGCCGCCGCGCCGCCCACCTGGTAGGCCTCGGTGATGTCCGTGCGGCTCGTCAGATGCGAGGCGCAGCGCTGGAGGGTAGAAAGCTCGATGGAGCGGGTCTTGGTGTCCAGATTGCGCTCCACCTGGCCGGCCAGATACCGGGCCGTGCCGGTCAGGTTCTTGTGGCCGAAGGCGTCCACGCGCCGGGGGTCGTCGGAGAGCTCGCAGACGTACCGGCCGTCCTCCAGCTTGACGCCCTCGGAGACTGCGATGACGATGCTGGGCTTTTTCTCCTGCATGACCCGGACTTTTTCAATGAAGCGATCCACATGGAAGGGCACCTCGGGCAGGCAGATCATATCCACACCCTCGCAGTCCTCGCCACGGGCCAGAGAGGCGGCGGCGGTGAGCCAGCCGGCGTTGCGGCCCATGATCTCCACGATGGTCACATACTTGGAGCCGTAGACCGTGGCGTCGCGGATGATCTCCTTCATGACCACGCTTATGTACTTAGCGGCGCTGCCGTAGCCGGGGGTGTGGTCAGTGATCATCAGGTCGTTGTCGATGGTCTTGGGCACGCCCATGAAGCGGATGTCGGAGCAGACATACTCGCCGTAGTCGGCCAGCTTGCCGATGGTGTCCATGGAGTCGTTGCCGCCGATGTACATGAAGTACCCCACGTCCAGCTCCTCCAAAAGGGCCATCAGCTTCTTGTAGGGCTCCTCGTTCTCCCGCCAGTCAGGGAGCTTGTAGCGGCAGGAGCCCAGATAGCTGGAGGGCGTGCGCTTGAGAAGCTCGATCTCCAGGCCCGTTTTGAACTTTTCGGAGAGGTCGATATACTTGCCCTGCAAAAGCCCCTCGACGCCGTGGAGCATCCCGTAAACATGCTCTGCGCCCCGGGCGCGGGACGCCTCGTATACGCCCGCCAGAGAGGAATTGATGACCGATGTGGGACCGCCGGACTGACCTACCATCACGTTCTTGCTCATGTTGCAGCCTCCTTAATAAGTTTATTTTATTCAACAATTCACAAACCACGGGGACAAATCCCCACAATTTTGTTCATTGTAACATATTTTCCCGGATTTGGCAACAAGGTTTTTGATGATTTTTGCGCAATTTCGCTCTTATTTGTATGTTTCCCGACCCTCAATAAATTTTTATTGTTTTTCGATAAATTCTTATTGACATTCGAAAACATCTGTGCTACTATAGGCGCGAAAGGAGCGGATAAAAATGGGACAAAAGGAGTTATCCCTGCTGTTGAAGGTGGTCGTGGTGGTGCTGACGGTGTTTCTGGCGGCGGTGCTGATCTTCTTTGTGCCGATGCTGGGGCACAACGTGTCGGACTATTACGCGGGTGACCCCCTCAAGACCGCCGTATTCGGCTGTGTAGTGCCCGGGATCGTGGCGGCGTCCTCCGTCCCCGGCTTCATCGCCCTGTGGCTGGCCTGGGGGATCTTCACCGAGATCGGCCGGAACAACAGCTTCTGCACCCAAAACGCCCGGCGGCTTCGGGCCATCAGCCGGCTGGCCCTGGGGGACACCTGCGTCTATGTGGTTCTGGCCGTGTCGGTGCTGGCGCTGGGACCCAAGCACCCCTCGGTGCCCCTGATCTTCGTGGCCGTCACCCTGTTCGGCGCGGCGGTGACCGTCTGCTGCGCGGCGCTGTCGCATCTGACTCAGAAGGCCGCCGACCTGAAGGACGACAACGACCTGACCATTTGAGGTGACAACATGATCACTGTGAATCTTGACGTGATGCTGGCAAAGCGGAAGATGAGCCTGACGGAGCTGTCCGAAAAGGTTGACATAACGCTTGCCAATCTGTCCATACTCAAGACCGGCAAGGCCAAGGCGGTGCGGTTTTCCACCCTGGACGCCCTGTGCCGGGCCCTCCAATGCCAGCCGGGGGAGCTTTTGGCGTTCACGGAGGACGGGGAAATATGAAAAAGCGTCTGTTTGTCGCGCTGGCAGCACTTCTCCTGCTCGCCGGGTGCACGGTTCAGGACGTCCGGAGCAAGATCTCCCGGGAGCTGGGCATCGACGTGTCCAAAGGTACCATAACGAGCAGCTATGACACCCACGGCGGCTGGCTCGGGGACGGAACCTCCTGCTTCGCTATCCAATTTGAGGGCGGCGCGGTTTTGGAGGAAATTAGAAGCTCTTTGGAATGGAGCGAATTTCCTCTTGACGACACAGTGCGGGCATTGGTTTCTATGATGAATGGCAGTGAGGAACACCCGATTATCCCTGAAATCCAGAACGGGTATTACCGGCTGATCGACAGGCAAAATGACGCAACGGCAGATATTTTGCACAGGTATTCATTCAACTTTACCTTGGGATTATACGATACCGATACCAATATTTTGTATTTCTGCACGCTTGACACCTGACGGGCATAACGCGGCGAGGCGGCTTGTCCGCCGTCCGGAGGTCAACAGAAAAATCGCCGCCCCGGGGCATCAGAAAGGAGCTTTTTATGGAAAACGAGAATAAAAGATCCGAAAACCTTCAACCGGCGGAGAGCGGGGAGCTGACGCCCGCCGGCAATGCGTCCCTCTCCCCCGCCCCGGTGGGACAGGCCGTTCGGTTCGACGCCTTCGACTGGCTGGCCGTGGTTCTGGGCGTGGCCCTGGGGGCGCTGTGGTTCCGGGTGTTCTCTCTGGAGAGCCTGATGGCGGTGCCGGGCCTGGGTACCACGGCCTTTGTGCTGGGGGCGCTGGCCGCCGAGTGTATCTATCTGCGGGGGAAGCTCCGGCCCACCCGCGCCGGCCTCTTTCTGGTGATCTGCACGGTGCTGCTGGCCCTGGCGGCAGGGCTTTTCCCGGACTATTCCGTGCGGATGATCGACCTTATGCTGCTCTCGTGCCTGACCCCGGCCTCGGCCCTGGCGCTGACCGGGCGGGACTTCCCCGCCCTCACCGCTTCGGTGATCCCGGAGACGGCGCGGCTCTTTGTCCCCAACCTGTTCCGGCATTTTCTCAAGCCCTTTCAGGCCCTGTGGCGGCGGGAAAAGGGGCGCAACGGCTTCTGGATCGTGATGCTGACGCTCCTGCTGATGGTACCGGTGCTGGTGGTGATCCTGACGCTTCTGGCCGGGGCGGATCAGGTGTTTGAGGCGATGCTGGGGGACGCGGGGCGGTTCATCAAGGAGACCGTTCTGCGGGGCCGGTTCCTGTGGGACTGGATCAAGGCCGCCGTGGTGGGCCTGATGCTGTTCTCCTTCCTCTATTCCCTGGCCCGCCCCGCCCCGGAAAAGGAGACCGTTCCAAGAAGCGACCCTGTCTCCCTCCCCTGCCTGCCCTATATCGCTGGCCTGACGGTACTCAACGTCATCTACGCGGTGTTCGCCGTCATCCAGTTCGTATTCCTCTTCGGCGGGGCGGAGACGGCGGCCATGCAGGGGGGCTTTGCCCAGTACGCGCGGCAGGGCTTCTTCCAGCTGGCGGCGGTAGCGGGAATCAACCTTTGCGCCGCGCTCCTGTGCGCCGCCCCCTCGGGGAAGGGCAAAAAGGCCGTGAACGCCCTTGGCTACGTCCTCATCGGTCTCACCGCCGTGATCCTGGTCTCCGCCCTCTACCGCATGTGCCTCTACATCGGCGTCTACGGCCTGAGCCTGCTGCGGTGCGGCACGCTGGTCATCATGGCGTGGATCGCCGTGGCCCTTGCCGCCGTGGCGGTCAGGACCGCCAGACCCGGCTTCCGGGTGTTCCCGGTGTTCCTGTGCGCATTCCTGGTTTTGTGGCTGGCGTTTAATTATGTAAACATCGACGCGGTGATCGCCCGGTACAACGAGGCCGCGTACCGGCGCGGGGACATCCAGGAGTTTGACCTGGACTACCTCCGGGATCTGGGCCCGGACAGGGCGCAAAACGCCTCCGCCGACTGGCCGGACAAGGTACTGTTCCCCCGGGCGTGAAAAATGAGCGGCGTTACGCAATTTGGCTCATTGCCTGAACTGGCGGTAAACAGTATCAGCGGCTGGCTTATGGACATTATGCCCACGATGTCCAAGGCGCTGTGGGTGCGCGTGGCTCTCTCGATCCTCGTCAACGCCATTTCCCTCTTGAAAAAGCGCGCGCAATGACATACGCAAGGCGCAAAAATCCCGTGTACCGGGCGGTACACGGGATTTTTATGGGTAAAGCTTATGATTTCCTCCCGAATTTGCGGGGCTTTTCGGCGGCGCCGCCCAGGGTGGCGTCCAGCTTTTTCACCAGCTCCCGCTGTTCGGCGTTGAGACTCTTGGGGATGGTGACCGCCACGGTGATGTACTGATCGCCGCGTCCGTGGGCGCGGAAATAGGGGATGCCCTTGCCCCGCAGGCGGAAGGTATCGCCGTGCTGGGTGCCGGCGGGGATGGTGAATTTGGCCTTGCCGTCCAGGGTGGGAACCTCCAGCTCCGCGCCCAGCATGGCCTGGGTGACGGTGATGGGGATCTCGCACAGCACCGACGTGCCGTCCCGCTCGAAAAGCTCGTGGGGACGGATGGAGACGGTCAGCAGGATATCCCCGGCGGGGCCGCCGTTGTAGCCGGCGTTGCCCTGGCCGGACAGGGACATGGTGACGTTGTTCTGGATCCCGGCGTCGATGTGGACGTTCACCGTCCGCTGGCGGCGCACACGCCCCTGGCCCTTGCACTTGGGGCAGGGATCCTTGACGATCTTGCCCTTTCCGTGACAGCGGGGGCACTCGGACTGGACGCGGCTCATGCCCAGAAGGGTGCGCTGGGTGGTGACGGTGTAGCCGGAGCCGTGGCAGTCGGGGCAGGTCTCGGCATTGGAGCCCTTGGCGCAGCCGGTGCCGTTGCAGTCGTCGCACTGCTCCACACGGCTGACGTTCAGGGCCTTGTCACAGCCGAAGGCGGCCTCCTCGAAGCTCAGGGAGACGCCCAGGCGTATGTCCTCCCCCGGACGGGGGCCGTTTTTACTGCGGGAGCGTCCGCCGCTCCCGCCGAAGCCGAACATGTTGAAGAGGTCGTCCAGGCCCCCGAAGCCGGAGAATTCGAACCCGCCGTAGCCGCCGTTCTGGGAGGCGTAGCTGGGATCCACGCCGGCGAAGCCGAACTGATCGTACTTGGCCCTTTTTTCCTTGTCGGAGAGGATCTCGTAGGCCTCGCCGGCCTCCTTCATCCTCTGCTCGCACTCCTTGTCGCCGGGGTGCAGATCCGGGTGGTTCTCCTTGGCGATCTTGTAAAAGGCCTTTTTCAGCTCCTCGTCTGTGGCCGTTTTGGAAACGCCCAGCACCTCATAGTAGTCTCGTTTTTCAGCCATAGAAAGTATTTCCTTTCACGCACCTTTGCGGACAGCCTGGCTGTCCGCAAAGGATAGGGTTTTGGAAGGGGCGCTTATTTCTTGTCGTCGTCCACGGTGTAGTCCGCGTCGTAATAGCCGCCGTTGCCGGGGTTCTGGCCGCCCTGGTTGGGATCGTAGCCGCCCTGCTGGCCGGGGTTGAAGCCCTGGCCCTGGGGATTGGCCTGGGCATAGAGCTTCTCGCTGACCTTGTAGAACACCTGGGTCAGGTTGTCGGTGGCGGACTTGATGGCGGCGGTGTCGGCGCCGGAAAGGGCGGACTTCAGGGACGCCAGGGCATTCTCCACCTCGCTCTTGTCGGCGGGATCCAGCTTGTCGCCGGACTCGGAGAGGATCTTCTCGGTCTGATAGACCATCTGATCGCCCTGGTTGCGGATCTCCACCTCTTCCTTGCGCTTGGCGTCCTCGGCGGCGTACTGCTCGGCTTCCCGGACGGCCTTGTCGATGTCCTCCTTGGACATGTTGGAGGAGGAGGTGATGGTGATGTGCTGCTCGCGGCCGGTGCCCATATCCCGGGCGCTGACGTTGACGATGCCGTTGGCGTCGATATCGAAGGTCACCTCGATCTGGGGGACGCCGCGGCGGGCCGGGGCGATGCCGTCCAGGTGGAAGCGGCCCAGGGACTTGTTATACTGGGCCATCTCGCGCTCGCCCTGGAGGACGTTGACCTCAACGGAGGTCTGGTTGTCCGCGGCGGTGGAGAAAACCTGGCTCTTCTTGGCGGGGATGGTGGTGTTGCGCTCAATGAGCTTGGTGAATACGCCGCCCAGGGTCTCGATGCCCAGGGACAGGGGGGTGACATCCAGCAGGAGGATGCCCTCCACGTCGCCGCCCAGGACGCCGCCCTGGATGGCCGCGCCCACGGCCACGCACTCGTCGGGGTTGATGCCCTTGAAGCCGTCCTTGCCGGTGAGCTTCTTCACCTCGTCCTGCACGGCGGGGATACGGCTGGAGCCGCCCACCATCAAAACCTTGGAGATGTCGTTCCCGGACAGGCCCGCGTCGGACATGGCCTGACGGA
This sequence comes from uncultured Oscillospiraceae bacterium, assembly GCA_947589545.1. Taxonomy (GTDB): domain Bacteria; phylum Bacillota; class Clostridia; order Oscillospirales; family Oscillospiraceae; genus RUG626. Next base: position 6,690 of record CANQBA010000064.1, read on the forward strand.
CAGGGCCGGCTGTGGCCTCCACCAGATGGGAGGTGAGCTCGTTGAACTTGGCCCGGGTCAGGGTCAGCTCCATATGCTTGGGGCCGGTGGCGTCGGCGGTGATGTAGGGCAGGCTGATGGTGGTGCTCATCATGCCGGAGAGGTCGCACTTGGCCTTCTCGGCGGCCTCGCGGAGCCTCTGCATGGCCACGCGGTCGGTGGACAGGTCGATGCCGTTGGACTTTTTGAACTCGTCGATGAGGTATTTCACCACGCACTGGTCAAAGTCGTCGCCGCCCAGGCGGTTGTTGCCGGCGGTAGCCAGAACCTCGATGACGCCGTCGTCGATGTTCAGGATGGACACGTCGAAGGTGCCGCCGCCCAGGTCGTAGACCATGATCTTCTGGCTCTGCTCCTTGTCCACGCCGTAGGCCAAGGCGGCGGCGGTGGGCTCGTTGATGATGCGCTTCACGTCCAGGCCCGCGATCTTGCCGGCGTCCTTGGTGGCCTGGCGCTGGGAGTCGGTGAAGTAGGCGGGGACGGTGATGACCGCCTCGGTGACGGGCTGGCCCAGATACGCCTCCGCGTCGGTCTTCAGCTTCTGGAGCACCATGGAGCTGATCTCCTGGGGGGTGTAGGACTTGCCGTCGATGGTGACGCGGTAGTTGGAGCCCATCTCACGCTTGATGGAGCTCACCGTCCTGTCGGGGTTGGTGATGGCCTGGCGCTTGGCCACATGGCCCACCATGCGCTCGCCGTCCTTGGAGAAGGCCACCACGGACGGGGTGGTGCGCATACCCTCGGCGTTGGCGATGACGACAGGCTCGCCGCCCTCCATGACCGCCACGCAGCTATTGGTCGTACCGAGATCGATACCGATGATTTTTCCCATTGTTAATTCCTCCTGAAACTATGAATTGATAGTGTTTACTTTATTTAATTTGCGACCTTGACCATAGAGAACCGGATCACCTTGTCCCCCAGCGTGAAGCCCTTCTGGAATTCCTCCACCACCTGGTTTTCGCCGTACTGCTCGTCCTCGATGTGCATGACGGCGTTGTGGAGCCTGGCGTCGAAGGGCTGGCCCACGGCCTCGATGGGGCGGATGCCCAGATTCTCAAAGACGTTTTGCAGCTGGGTCATGGTCATCTCCACGCCCTTCAAGAACGTCTCGTCGCTGCAGCCGGCCTTCAGCGCCCGCTCTAAGTTGTCGTAGACCGGCAGGAAGCCCGCCACGGTGTCGGATTTGACCTGGGCGTACAGGGCCTCCCGCTCCTTGGACGAGCGCTTGCGGTAATTTTCGTATTCGGCGTAGAGCCGGGTGTATTTATCCTTCTCAGCGGCTAAAAGCTCCTCCGCCGTGGGCTCCTTGGGCTTTTCCTCCGCGGTCGCCTCCTGGGGCGCGGCCTCGGGGGTCTTGACCTCCTGCTCCTCGCTCCGGGGAGCCTCTCCCTTATTTTTGGACATCGCTGTCTCCTCCCTTGATCATTAGTTTGCCGAAGCCCGCCGGCGGCGACCCCGCGCCCAGAAGCCTGGAGAGGCCCCCGGCGATGTACGCCAGCTTGGCCGCCACGGCGGAATAATCCATTCTGGTGGGCCCCACCACGCCGATCAGGCCCCGCATCCCGTCCCCCGCGTCGTAGCTGGCCAGGACTACGGAGGAGTCCCGCAGCTCCAGCGCCGCGTTCTCCGGGCCGATCAGCACCTTCACGTCCCCGAAATCCGGGGCGGCGGTGAGGGCGGAGAGATTTTGGGAATCGGAAAGGTAGTTGATGAGCCGGTGGGCCTTGTCAGGGTTCTGAAACTCCGGGAGTTTCAGGAGATTTGCCTCGCCGGAGACGTTGGCCCCCGCGCCCTTGGAGGTCATCAGCGTCTCGATGAGAAACCCCGCGATGACGGAGGTGACGCCCATGGTGTCGCCCGCGGCCCGCTCCGTGGAGGCGATGAGCTCCGGGGTGATCCGCTCCTCCGAAAGGCCGGTGAAGTTGGCGTTGAACACCGCCGACAGACGCCTCAGCAGTGTCTCCGTAGAGGAGAAGGGCAGATGCACCAGCTTGTTTTTCACCGTGTCGCCGGTGAGCAAAAGGACGATGATAAAGGAATTGGGGTCTAAATAGATGAGATCCACCCGCTTCACCGTGGCCGAGGCGGCGGCGGAGATAGTCAGCGCCGGATAGCTCGTCAGCTCCGTAGCCATTTTTCCCACATCCGCCATCAGCTTATCCGTGCCGGCGGGGGTGCTTTGGAGCTTGCGGTTGATCTCCTCCGTCTCGCTGTGGGACAGCTCCCGCTCCATCATCAGCTCGTTGACGTAGAGCCGGTAGCCTTTGGCCGTGGGGATGCGCCCGGCGGAGGTGTGGGGCTGTTCCAGGTAGCCCTCCCGGGTCAGCGCCGCAAGCTCGTTGCGGATGGTGGCCGAGGAGCAGGTAAGGCCGGTCCTGGCCAGGACCGTATGGCTCCCGATGGGTTCGGCGGTGTCGATGTATCCCTCCACCACCGCCCGGAGAATTTTCTTTTGCCGCCCGGTAAGCTCCATCTTTTCACCTTCTTAGCACTCCCGTTTCCTGAGTGCTAAAGACACTTTACCACCAAGGGCAAAGAATGTCAATAGGCAGATGGGGATTTTATAAAAAATTCAAAAATATGACCTCCGGTTTCCCGGAGGCCATTTATTTCCTGTAAGCTTCATCGTCACCGGCGGCGCGTGAGATTGGCGGTCAGCTTCGTTCTGACCTCCTCCCAGGTTCCGTCGGTAAAGGAACCGGTGGGGAGCACCAGGACGCCGCCCCGGTAGCGCAGGACGGCGGCGCCGTCCTTCTCCCGGAGCTTCAGAAGGGCGCGGTAACTGATCTCGTGGGCGGCGCGGCCCTCCCGGAGGACCAGGGAGGTGGTGCGGAACACCACCGTCCGCTCCCAGTTCTCCCCGCCCCAGAAGACGGAGAAGGTCTGATAGCGCCGGCGGGCCATGACCAGCCAGTGGAACAGCAGGAAGTAAAGCAGGACGGCAAGGCAGGCCAGGAAAAACGGGATGTACCGGCCCGTGGTCAGCACGAAGACGAAGAAGAGGGTGATGACAAAGAGGGACTTATTGATGTTCCACGCCCTGCCCTGGAACTGCTCCAGCAGCGCCTCGCGCCGGAAAAGCGCCCAGGTGACGGGATAAACGCACGTCTGCATGGCTTATTCGTCGCCGAAGGAGATGCCCAGGAGCCGCGCCTCGGCGATGATATCGCCCTTGGGATCCACCGTTTTCAGCTTGCCGGCGATCTCCTTCAGGGGGACGGAGACGATCTTGTGGTTCTGGATGGCCACCAGGTCTCCGTACTTCTCCTCATAGATATTCAGGGCCGCCTGAGCGCCCAGGCGCGAGGACAGCACCCGGTCGTAGGCGCAGGGCATACCGCCGCGCTGCATGTGGCCGGGGACGGTGACGCGCACGTCCTTGCCGGTGGCCTCGGTGATCTGGGCCGCCAGCTCGTAGGAGACGGAGGGATAGTTGGCCGCCAGCTCCTCCAGGGACTTTTTCCGATCCTTCTTGGACATATCGGCCCGCTCTTTGGAGATGGCGCCCTCGGCCACAGCCAGGATGGTGAAGTCGTGGCCGGTCTTGCCGCGCTCCTGGATCTTGCTCACCACGGACTTGAGCTTGTAGGGAATCTCGGGGATGAGGATGATGTCCGCGCCGCCGGCGATGCCCGCGTTCAGCGTCAGAAAGCCTACCTTGTGGCCCATGACCTCCACGATGAAGATGCGGTTGTGGCTGGCGGCGGTGGTGTGAATGCAGTCGATGACATTGGTGGCCGTGGCGATGGCGGACTGGAAGCCGAAGGTGGTGTCCGTGCCCCACAGGTCGTTGTCGATGGTCTTGGGCAGGCCGATGACGTTGAGGCCCTCCTCATTGAGAAGGTTGGCGGTCTTCTGGCTGCCGTTGCCGCCCAGCACCACCAGACAGTCCAGCTTCAGCTTCTTATAGGTGTCCTTCATGGCCTTTACCTTGTCCAGGCCGTTGCGGTCCGGCTCCCGGATGAGCTTGAAGGGGGTGCGGGAGGAGCCCAGGATGGTGCCGCCTACGGTGAGCAGGCCCGTGAAGTCCCGGGGCGCCATGCGGCGGTATTTTTCATAGATCATGCCCTTGTAGCCCTCCAGGAAGCCGATGATCTCCACACCGTCCGCCCCGTAGAGGCTGTAAAGGCCCTTGGCTACGCCGCGCATGGTGGCGTTCAGCGCCTGGCAGTCGCCGCCGGAGGTAAGTATGCCGACACGTTTCATAGTGCGATCTCCTTTATGTAAATAAAAATGGATAGGTATATTATACCATGTTTATTTCAATTGGAAAGAGGGTTTTTGTATAATTCGCAAAATTTTTTATAAAATTGCCAAAGCTGTGGAATTGTGCTATACTTTCGGTAACGTGCAACGAGGTGAAAACCATGATCCTTTACCTTGGCGACAGCCTGACCCGGGGGCTGGTGGGCTGGTCGTACATCAAATTCATGCCCCCGGAGCCCTGCAAGAATGGCGGTCTGGACGGCGACACCGCCCACGGGGGCCTGCGGCGGCTCCACATCTACCGGAAGACGCCCTGGTATCCCCAGGTCACCACCGTGGTGGTGGGCATCGGCACCAACGATCTTCTCCAGCCCCACCTGATGACCACGGGCTTTATGTGGAAGGTGATCTTCGGCTGGCGGCGGGGCTGGAAGAAGTGGGCGGACAAGCCGGAATATGAAAGAGTGATGCGCCAAATCGTCGAGACGGTGCTGGCGGACGGGAAGAAGTGCGTCCTGATGGGCCTTCCGCTGATGCAGCTCCGGGATTACCCCCTGAAGGAGCTGGAGGCCCGGAACGGCATCGTGAAAAGGCTGGCGGCGGAATACGGCCTGCCCTTCGCCGACGTGATGGGCGCGGAGCTGGCGGCGGTGCCCGACGCCCGGCGGGACTACGATTTTGGAAAGCTGGGCCTTCTGCGGCTTTGCGACATCCTCCTGATGGGGCTTTTCCCCCGAACAAAGGACGGCTTTTCCAGGCGGCGGGGGCTGGAGCTCACGGTGGACGGGGTGCACTTCAACACCCGCTCGGGAACCATCGCGGCGGAGGCGGTGAAGGCATGTCTGTGAAAACCTTTGCCCTGTTCGGCTCCGGGGAGTACGGCGCGCGGACGCCGGAGCTGCCGGCGGGGACGTTTATCATCGCCGCCGACGGGGGCCTTTCGTTCCTCACAAGCCGCGGCGTCACGCCCCACCTGATCGTGGGAGACTTCGACTCCTACGGCGGCCCCCTGCCGGAGGGCGTGGAGGTCATCCGCCACCCGGTGATGAAGGATCAGACGGACATGGAGCTGGCGGTCAGGGAGGCCCTGAGGCGCGGGGCCGGCAGGCTCCTTCTGTACGGCGGCCTGGGCGGGCGGCTGGATCACACCCTCGCCAACCTCCAGCTCCTTGTGATGCTGGCGCGGCGGGGCGTGGAGGGCTACCTGGTGGGGAAAAACGAGACGGCCACGGCCCTCAGCCGCCGCGCCGCCCGATTCTCCCCGGACTTTACCGGCACGGTGTCGGTCTTCGCCTGCGGCGAGGCCGTGGTGTCGGAGACGGGGCTTCTGTACCGGCTCCATCAGGCGGCGCTGACGGACGAGCGGCCCCTGGGCGTCAGCAACGAGTTTACCGGCGCGCGGGCGGAGATCGCCGTCCACCAGGGCACGGCCCTGCTCCTGTGGGGCGCGGAAAATCGCGGTCTTCCGCAGATCATCGAGGTGTGAGCATGGATTTTAAAGCGGCGATATTCGACCTGGACGGCACGCTCATCGACTCCATGGGCGTGTGGGACGGGGCGTGGAAGACCTTCTGCGACCGGTATTCCAAGGGCCCCGACCCGGCGGCCTACGCCGAGTACAAGGCGCGGACGCTGGTCACCGCCTGCGCGTATTATAAAGAGCGCTTCGGCATCCGGGCCGGGGTGCCGGAGCTGTGCCGGGAGGTCAACGCCATCGTCCGCGAGGGCTACGGCGCCGTGGCCCCCAAGGCGGGGGCACCGGCGTATCTTAAAAAGCTGAAAAGCGCCGGCGTCCCGTGCTGTGTGGCCACCAACACCGCCAGGGAGCTGGTGGAATACGTGCTGGAGCGGCTGGGGCTGGGGGCCTTTTTTGAGTTTATCCTCCCCTGCGCCGAATTCGGCTCCGGCAAGGACAGGCCGGAGATCTTTTGGGAGTGCGCCCGGCGGCTGGGGGCGGCCCCGGCGGAGACCTGCGTCTTTGAGGACGCGCCCCACGCCCTGAAAACCGCCCACGGCGCGGGATTCCTGACGCAGGCCATCTTCGACCCCTCCTACGCCGATCAGGCCCCTTCTCTGCGCGCTGTGGCGGACGGTTACGCCCTGTCCTTTGAGGAGCTGCTCTGACCCCGCCCTTCCGTCAGCGGATCATTTTTTCAAAAAATCCCTTGACAGGGAGATATTGGAGTGATATCATTATGATATCAGCCAAACCAAAAGGGGTGATCCACTTGATCCTTGCTCTGCGCGATATCCACAAATCCTTCGGGGAGAAAAAGGTCCTCACCGGGGTCAGCTTCACCGCCGAGAGCGGCAAGGCCTTCGGGCTTTTGGGCCGCAATGGGGCGGGCAAGACCACGTCCATCCGCATCCTCATGGGGGTGTTCCCCGCCGATTCCGGCGAAGTCCTGACGGACGGCCGGCCCCTTGACCACAAGAAGGTGGGCATCGGGTATCTCCCGGAGGAGCGGGGCCTCTACCCCAAGAAAAAGATCATCGATCAGCTGGTCTATTTCGCCCAGCTGAAGGGCATGAAGACCCAGGACGCGGTGAGGGCCTGCGACCGGTGGCTGGAGCGGCTGGGCATGAGCGAGTACCGGGACAAGCGGCTGGACACCCTCTCCAAGGGCAATCAGCAGAAGATCCAGCTGGTCACCGCCCTGGCCCACGACCCGGAGATCGTCATCCTGGACGAGCCCTTCTCGGGTCTCGATCCCATCAACGCCATGCTTTTGAAGGACGTGGTGAAGGAGGAGATCGGGCGGGGCAAGATCGTCCTGTTCTCCTCCCACCAGATGAGCTATATTGAGGAGTTCTGCGACGCCATCGCCATCCTCAACAAGGGCCGGGTAGCCGTCACCGGGGATCTGCGCGCCATCAAGCGGGAGTACCCCCGGGACAGGCTGGCCATCCGCTCCCCGGAGGCAGGCAGGATCGCCGCCGCCTTCCCCGGCAGAACGGAGCAGGCGGAAAACGGCGAGCTCATTTTGAAGCTGGAAAGTCCTGCGGAGAAGATGAGCGCTCTGCGCCGGCTGTCGGAGAGCTTCGACATTGACGAGGCGCGGGTCTTTGAGCCCAGTCTCAACGACATCTTCGCCCAGTACGCGGGGGATTGAGAGGCGCGGTATGGAACAGTTTCGAAAGATCCTCAAATTTGAGCTGAAGGGCTATCTCACCAACAAGGTCTTTGTGGGCGTCACCTGCTTTTTGGTGGCGGTGATCTTCCTGGTCACGTTCCTCCCCCGCCTGCTGGACTTCTTCGGAAGCGACGATACCGGGGACACCGGCGAGCCGCCCGAGGAACGGGAGGTCATGCTCGTCTCCGGCGGGGACGAGTCCGTGCGGACGGCCCTTGCCCAGGCGTTTCCGGAATATGAGGTGCGCCTGACGGAGGGCGGCGTCAAGTCCCCGGTGACCGGGGGCGAGGCCGCCTGCGCCGTGGAGCTGCGCGGGCTCTCCGATTTCACCTATTACGTGGACAACCTGGGCATATACGACACCAACGCCCAGCTCGTCGCGGAGGTACTCACCGGCCTTTACCGGCTGGCGGCGCTGACGGAGGCCGGGGTCGCCCCGGAGCGGGCGGAGGAGATCCTGACCACGGAGGTGAGCTTTGATATCCAAAGCCTGGGCGTTGATCAGGGGCAGAACTTCTTCTACACCTATGTGATGATCTTCGCTCTCTACATGGTCATCCTGCTCTACGGGCAGATGGTTGCCACCAACGTGGCCACGGAGAAGAGCTCCCGGGCCATGGAGCTTCTGGTGACCTCCGCCGATCCCACCGCCATGATGTTCGGCAAGGTGACGGCCTCCTGTCTGGCGGGGCTGGCCCAGCTGGTGTGCGTCTTCGGCTCGGCGCTTTTGTTCTATAACCTGAACAGGAGCTTCGTGGAGGACGGCGGCATCCTCTCCCTGCTCTTCGACATGCCCCCCTCCCTGGTGGCGTATATGTTCCTGTTCTTCATCCTGGGCTTTTTCATCTACGCCTTCCTCTACGGGGCCATAGGCTCCACCGCCTCCAAGCTGGAGGACATCAACACCTCCGTCATGCCCGTCACCATGATCTTTATCGCGGGCTTTTTCGTGGTGGTGTTCAGCATGTCCGGCGGCAGCGTGGACAACCCGCTGATGACAGTCTGCTCCTTCATCCCCTTCGCCTCCCCCATGGCCATGTTCACCCGCATCGCCATGTCCCACCCCGCCCCGTGGGAGATCGGCCTGTCCGTGGCCATTCTGGCGGCCTCCTGCGCCGGCATCGGCGTCCTGGCGGCCAGGATCTACCGGGTGGGCGTCCTGCTCTATGGGACAAAGCCCACGCCGGGTCAGATCCTGCGGATGCTGAAAAAGGCGAAAAATTGACAGCTAAACGTTCACCCCGCCGTGGAGGCGGGGTGAAAAGCTATATTCCGTCAAAAGAACTTTTCCGGCTGGCCGTGACGCCGGCTGACGCGCACCTCCACGTCGGGAAAGCGCTCCGCGATGAGGCCCGCCAGCACCGGCACCACCACGTTTTCGGTGGAGAAGTGGCCGGCGTCGATGAGATTCAGGCCCAGCTCCCGGGCGTCGATGAACTGGTGATGCTTCACATCGGCGGTCACGTAGGTGTCCGCTCCGGCCTCCAGGGCCTCCAGCATCTCGTTGCCGCCCGCGCCGCCCAGGACAGCCACATGACGCACCGGTCTGCCAGCGTCAACATAGCGCAGGCCGCCGGCGTTCAGCGCGTTCTTCACATGGGGCAAAAACGCCGCCATGCTCTGCTCCGGGGCCCAGCCGATGCGGCCGCACTGCTCCGCGCCGAAGGGGACGGCCTCCTCAAGGCCCAGCGTTTCGGAGAGGGCGTCGTTGACGCCGCCGGGGGCGATATCCAGATTGGTGTGCATGCATATGGCGCCGATCCCCGCCCGGGCCAGATGGAGGACGCGGGCGCCGGTGGTGTCTGAGTCCGTCACGTTTTTCAGTTCAAAAAACAGCGGGTGGTGGGACACGATCAGATCCGCCCCCAGCTCCGCAGCCTCCCCGATCACCTCTTCGGTGATGTCCAGGGCACACAGGACGGAACGGATCTCGTCCTCCCAGGAGCCCACCAAAAGCCCCACATTGTCAAAGCCCAGCTTCAGCTCCACCGGGGCCAGCCGGGCGATCTCCTCATAGATCGCACTTAAGCTTGCCATTTTCTCGTCTCCTTCAGGATCGTATCAAGTCTCGACAGACGCGTTTTCAGCCTGCCGAGCTCATCGCCGGGGGCCTCCCCCCGCTCCATGCCCGCCAGGGCCCTTTTGACGCGGCGCCGTTCCCGCTCCGCAAACGGCCCCAACAGCGGGTCACGCCCCTCCGTCAGCGCCCGGGCCGGGTCGAAGCCAACCGTCCCCGCCGCCGCCTCCATGATCAGATACGGCTTTCCCCCGTCCAGGCGGAGGAGGGCCCGCTTACACACAAAGCCCGCGCCGTCCAGGTACGCCGTCAGCTTGTCCACCCGGCTCTGGGGCTGGAGCACAAGCCTCGCCCCGGCGATCCAGGGGCAGGCCGACAGGATGCCGGCCATCGTCTCCCCGCCCATGCCGGCGACGACCACAGTCTCAAACGTCCCCGGCACATTTTTCAGGCCGTCGGACAGATAGAAGGCGATTTTGTCCCCCACGCCGTACTCCCGCGCCGACCGGCGGGCGCTGTCCAGGGGGCCGGGCCGTATATCGGAGGCAGCGATATGGGCAAAGAGGCCGTTCAGGGCAAAATACACCGGCAGATACCCGTGGTCGGTGCCCACGTCGACGACGCTCCCGCCCCTCCCGGCCAGGGCGGCCGCCGCCGCCAGCCTTGGTGAAAGCTTTATCATGTTACCCTCATAAAGCGGAAGGCGGACTTTTGTCCGCCTCTGCTTGCAAAAAGCTCAAATCAAATATTTTTTCCGGCGACATGTGCGTCGGAAAAAATCCCTTTTGTCACGCAAGTGTGCGCTCTGCGTGCGCGCAGCGTGACGGCAGGGTGAAATTTCTGAATTTCGCAAAATTCAAAAATTTCACCCGCACGTTCCTCTTTGTCGGAAAAAGCCCGTCAGGGCTTTTTCGACAGGTTCAAGCCTCAGATGCCAGGAAGCTGTTCAGCTCCTCCAGGAAGTCGTCGGGATCCACGCCGTGGGTCATGCATGCCTGCTCGATGGTCTCGCCGGTGGCGAAGGCACAGCCCAGGCAGTGCATACCGATGTTCAGAAAGAGCGGCTGGGACTGGGGCGCTTTCATCATGACCTCCGCCACGATGGTATCTTTTGTGAATGTCATAAAATGACCTCCCGATCTTTATTTCACCCCTATTATATCACCGACGCGGGGAATTTCAATAGGGAAAATTGCGGATCGGGAGATCGGGAGGCGGTTATGCCTCCTCCGTGCCCACCATCTCCCGGTAGTCCTCCAGCTCGCAGACCGCGTCGGGCGGGAAGAACTCGTTGACAGGGAAATCGATGCGGTTGAAGAGGGAGCAGGGATCCTCGCCGCCGGTGCCCACGCACGCCTTCTCCGGCATGCAGTAGTCGTACACCGGTATGAGCAGCTGTGAATCCCGCTCCAGTCTCACGATGGTGAACTGGCCCAGGGTGACGATGACCCGCCGCCCCGCCCCGTCGGAGACGATGGGGGAGTCGAACATGTCAAGGATATACTGGGGCAGATCCAGGGGTTCCGGCGTCACGTCGGAGCAGGCGTCCACCACGTCCAGGGTCAGGACGATGGGATCCACGGCCTCCACCACGGCCCGGGGGAGGTTGGTGCCGTCGATGACGTTTCTGTCCACGCAGGAGGGGCCGATGTCGGAGGTGAAGATCTTGGCGCTCCCCTCGCTGCCGAAGAGCAGCACCCGCTTGGTGAAGGAGGCCAGGCCCTCGATGGGGGCGATGAGGCCGCTGGACATGCACACATCCGCCCGGATCTTGTAATAAAAGCGGATATCCACGGTGTAGTAGCCCCGGTTGAAGGTCACCGGCTCCACCATGGGGCTGGCCCAGAGAAGCTCTGCGGATCTGGCCCGCACGTTGAGGCCGTTGTCCAGATTTACCTGGGAGGTCTCCGTCAGGTAGACGCGCAGATCCTCCAGGCAGTCCTTATCCTTGCAGGAATCGTATATCTTGCTCGTATGTACACATACGGCCTCGCGGATGCTCACGTCGCCGCCAACGGGGCCAGGCACAACTTTGGATGACATGGAAATTTCCTCCTAAACTCGCGTCTGCCGACGCGTGATTTTCATTACAGTCTATGCCCCACGAAAATATGTGTGAATAAGTTCGTGGGAGAATGTTGCGGTTTTTTTCATCTTGTGGTACAATGTATTGTAGATTTTTGCGGGCATGGGAGGCGAGGCGTTTGGCCGTCATACTGGGCATCGATCCGGGGGTCGCCACCGTGGGCTTCGGGGTCATCGACGCCTCCGGCGTAAAACAGCGGTTTATAAACTGCGGGGCCATCACTACCCCGGCCCATACGAAGCTCTCCTCCCGGCTTGACCAGATATACCATGATATGCGGGAGCTCATCGAGACATTCAAGCCGGAGGCCATCGCCATCGAGGAGCTTTTCTTCAACACCAACATCACCACCGGCATCGACGTGGCCCACGGGCGCGGCGTCATCCTGCTGGCCGGGGCGGAGCTGATGGTCCCCATGTACGAGTACACGCCCCTGCAGGTCAAGCAGGCCATCACCGGCTACGGCCGGGCGGACAAAAAGCAGATGATGGAGATGGTGCGCCGGCTCCTGGGCCTCCCCTCCCCGGCGCGGCCCGACGACGCCTCCGACGCCCTGGCTCTGGCCATCTGCCACGCCCGGTTTTCCGGTTCACTACTGACTTATGAGGGAGGACGGGACGAATGTTCTACTATATAGAGGGCGCTGTAGCGGCCTTAGATAAAAATCTGGCGGTCATCGACGCCGGCGGCGTGGCCTTTGCCGTCAACACCACCGTCAACACCCTGTCGCGCCTGCGCTCCGGGGAGCGGGCCAGGCTCTACACCTACCTCAACGTGGGCGAGAACGCCATGGATCTCTACGGGTTTTACGATCTGTCCGAGAAGCGGTGCTTCGAGCTGCTCCTGGGCGTCTCCGGCGTGGGGCCCAAGGCGGCGCTGTCCGTCCTCTCCGTCTGCACGCCGGAGTCCCTGGCCATGGCGGTGGTGACGGAGAACGAGAAGATGCTCACCGCCGCCCCCGGCGTGGGAAAACGCGGCGCCCAGAGGATAATCCTGGAGCTCCGTGACAAGATAGCCAAGGAGATGCCCGCCGCCGGCTCCGGCGCCGCCGCCTTCCCCCCTCCCGCCGCCGTCGCCGGCGTGCCGGGGAAGAAGCTCAACGACATCACCGGCGCGCTGGCCGTCCTGGGCTACGCGCCCCAGGAGATCACGGCGGCCCTCCACGGGCTGGATATCGAGAGCATGAGCGTCGAGGAGGCCGTCAAGGCGGTGCTCAAGGGCTCTGTCAAGTGAGGAGGGCGGACGTATGATCGACTATTCCAAAAACACGCCGGAGCCCGGCGACGGCAACATTCTCACCGCCCAGTATACCCCCGAGGACGACGCGGAGGGCTCCCTGCGGCCCCGGTACTTAAAGGAATACATCGGCCAGGAGAAGGCCAAGCAGAATCTCAGCGTCTTCATCGAGAGCGCCCGGCGCAGAAGCGAGCCCCTGGATCATGTGATCCTCCACGGCCCTCCGGGCCTGGGCAAGACAACCCTGGCAGCCATCATCGCCAACGAGATGGGCTCCACCCTGCGCAAGACCTCCGGCCCCGCCATCGAGAAGCCCCGGGATCTGGCGGCCCTGCTCACAAGCCTGGACGAGAACGACGTCCTGTTCATCGACGAGATCCACCGGCTCAACCGGCAGGTGGAGGAGATCCTGTACCCCGCCATGGAGGACCGGCAGATCGACATCATCATCGGCCAGGGGCCGGCGGCCACCAGCATCTCCATCGACTTAAAGCCCTTTACCTTAGTGGGAGCCACCACCCGTTCCGGTCAGCTGTCCTCGCCTCTGCGGGACAGGTTCGGCATCGATCTGAAGCTGGAGCTTTATAAGCCAGAGGAGCTTCGCCGCATCATCACCCGTTCCGCCGACATCCTTAAGGTCGAGATCGACCCGGACGGCGCGCTGGAGATCGCCTCCCGCAGCCGGGGCACGCCCCGGATCGCCAACCGGCTTTTGCGCCGCGTCCGGGACTTCGCCGAGATCTACTCCGGCGGCGTCATCACCCGGGAGCTGGCGGACAAGGCCCTGAAGATGCTGGATATCGACGGCTCCGGCCTGGACGCCATCGACCGGCGGCTTCTGCGCGGCATCATCGAGAATTACGGCGGCGGCCCCGTGGGGCTGGACACCATCGCCGCCACCATCAACGAGGAGTCCGTCACCATCGAGGACGTGTACGAGCCGTACCTGCTCCAGCAGGGCTTCCTCACCCGCACCCCCCGGGGCCGGTGCGTCACCCCCCGGGCCTACGCCCATTTGGGCATCCCATTTTCCGGAAATTCCCCCGACGCGGGCGGTCAGACGTCCCTCAAACTGTGAAAAAACGAAAAAATTCACGAAATTTTAAAAAATTTCAGCAAAATAGCTTGACAAAGATTGCATCAATTCTTATAATGTGTGTATTCCTACAGTGAAAAAATGGTATACGACCGACGTGACAGCAGTATGACAGACGAACAGCTATGGCAAAGGGCCTCGGCCGGCGACGCCGTGGCCGAGGAGGAACTGGTTAACCGTTACACCGTCACCGTGCGCATGTGCGCAAGACCCTTTTTCCTGGCCGGAGGGGACAGCGAGGATCTCATTCAGGAGGGCATGTTTGGCCTGCTCTCCGCGCTCCGGCATTTCGATCCCGCCAAGGATGTGACATTCAAAACCTACGCGGAGCGGTGCATCACCACCCGGCTCGTGACCGCCGTGCGCAGCGCCGCCCGCTTCAAGCACAAACCCTTAAACGATTCCATCTCATTTGAATCCCCGCAGTTCGACGAAAGACAGATCCTGTCCCAAGGCAATTTGCGAGATCCCGAAGAAATGGTGATCACCAGGGAATTGACGGAGGAGCTTCAATCCGCCCTGAACACCGGCTTATCCAAGCTGGAACGAACGGTGCTGGAGCAGTATTTGGAGGGGCTCTCCTACACGGATATAGCCGAAAAATGCGGCATAAGTGTAAAATCCGTTGATAATGCCGTCCAGCGCATCCGGCGCAAGCTGACGGCAGCCTCTATCTGGCGTTAACAGCATTTTGCTGACGCAAATATAGCCCACAGGGCAGATTTGTCAAAAGGAAGGTCCAAAGAAACATGTACGAAGACAAGACATTGGTATGCAAAGAGTGCGGCAAGGAATTCGTCTTTACCGCCGGTGAGCAGGAGTTCTACGCTGAGCGCGGCTTCCAG
>CANQBA010000065.1 GCA_947589545.1 uncultured Oscillospiraceae bacterium
AGAGGCGGATATTATACTTGATTTAAGCCGTTTTTCTCCCCGGCTGACGCCGGGAACCGAAAAACATGGCACATTATACCATCCCCGCACGGCGGGTATGGTATAATATCCGCAGAGGCGGATATTATACTTGATTTAAGCCGTTTTTCTCCCCGGCTGACGCCGGGAACCGAAAAACATGGCACATTATCCATCCCCGCACGGCGGGTATGGTATAATCCTCCTATACAGGATTTTGGCGCCATAATCTTATGAGCGCTTAAAGATACGCATACCGTGCTGTGGGTTCAGAGGGCGAAGGCTTTCCGGCGATTCAGGGCCGAAAATCCCCGTTGCTGAGCTTTATAGCGGTGTGTCCAAATACATATATTAAAATTTCAATATTTTACACATTCAAAGGAGATCATTTCGTGTCAACAAAGGAAAAACTGAAAATTTTCGCGCTGGGCGGCCTCAACGAGATCGGGAAGAACATGTACGTCTACGAGTACGGCCAGGACATCATGGTGGTGGACTGCGGCATCGGCTTCCCCGACGACGAGATGTACGGCATCGACTCCGTCATCCCCGACATTACCTACCTGGTCAAAAACAAAAACCGCGTCCGCGGCATCGTCCTGACCCACGGCCACGAGGATCACATCGGCGCCATGCCCTTCGTCATGGACGAGCTGATGGAGGTGCCCGTCTACGCCACGCCGCTCACCAACGCCCTGGTGAACATCAAGCTCACCGAGCACGGCACCGCCGACAAGGTGAAGCTGAACACCGTCAAGGCAGGGGAGACGGTGAGGATCGGCTGCTTCAAGGTGGAATTCATCCACGTCAACCACTCCATCCCCGACTCCGTGGCCCTGGCCATCCGGACGCCGGTGGGCATCGTCGTCCACACCGGCGACTATAAGATCGACACCACCCCCATCGACGGCGGGATGATCGACTTAGCGCGTCTGGGCGAGCTGGGCAAGCGGGGCGTCCTGGCCCTGGTTTCCGACTCCACCAACGTGGAAAACCCCGGCTTCTCCCTCTCTGAAAGCGTGGTGGCCGCCAACTTTGAAAAGCAGTTCCAGGACTGCCACGACCGCATCATCGTCACCACCTTCGCCTCCAACGTCCACCGCCTCCAGCAGGTCATCAACTGCGCCAAAAAATACGGCCGCAAGGTGGCCGTCACGGGCCGGAGCATGGAGAACGTTCTGCGGGTGGCTACGGAGCTGGGCTACATGGACATCCCCCAGGGGATCCTGATCGACATCAACCAGATCAAGGGCCTGCCCAAGGACAAGGTGGTGGTCATCTCCACCGGGAGCCAGGGCGAGACTATGAGCGCCCTGCACCGCATCGCCTTTTCCGAGCACAAGCAGGTGGAGATCATGCCGGGGGACAAGATCATCATCTCCGCCTCGGCCATCCCCGGCAACGAAAATTCCATCACCGAGGTCATCAACGAGCTGTTCCGCAAGGGGGCCACGGTGGTCTATGAGCGCAGCGCCCTGCTCCACGCCTCCGGCCACGCCTGCCGGGAGGAGCTGAAGCTGATGCTGGCGCTGGTGAAGCCGAAATTCTTCATCCCCGTCCACGGGGAATACCGGCACCTGAAGATCCACTCGGATCTGGCCAAATCCATGGGCGTGCCCCAGAAGAACGTGGTCATCGCGGATCTGGGCCGGGTCATCGAGGTGGGCGCCCGTTCCATCAAGCTGGGCGGCGTGGTGCCCTCCGGCAAGATCTTCGTGGACGGCACCGGCGTGGGCGACGTGGGGAGCGTTGTACTGCGCGACCGCAAGCACCTGGCCCAGGACGGTATGCTGGTGGTGGTGGTCAGCCTGTCCAGCTATGACGGGAGCCTGGTGTCCGGCCCGGACATCATCACCCGGGGCTTCGTCTACGTCAAGGAGGCGGACGAGCTGATGCAGGAGATGAAGGCCGTGGCGCTGGAGGCTATCGAGTACTGCAATACCCGCCGCATCAAGGACTGGTCCAGCATCAAGACGGCTATGAAATCGCGTCTTTCCGACTACCTCTACAAAAAGACCAAGCGCTCGCCCATGGTCCTGCCCGTCATCATGGAGGTCTGAGGTGAATATACAGATATTCGGAAAATCCAAGTGCTTTGACACCAAAAAGGCAGAGCGGTATTTCAAGGAGCGGCGCATTAAGTTCCAGTCCGTAGATCTTCTGC
The DNA here is from genome assembly GCA_947589545.1 of uncultured Oscillospiraceae bacterium. Lineage (GTDB taxonomy): Bacteria > Bacillota > Clostridia > Oscillospirales > Oscillospiraceae > RUG626. The sequence continues at coordinate 2,183 of CANQBA010000065.1, forward strand.
GCTACGGCATCAGCCCCCGGGAGCTGGACTCCGTCAGAAGGGCCGTGGGCCTGGATAACCTGGTGGATGAAAAGGCGCGGGGCGCGGAGCTGATACGGTATCTGGCCCGGGACGAGGACAAGCTGGAAAAGCTCCTGGAGGATCCGTCCCTCCTGAAGACCCCCATCGTCCGCAACGGAAAAGCCGCCACCGTGGGCTATTGCCCGGACGTGTGGAAGGATTGGGAATAGAGACTGTCGAAAAAGCCCTGACGGGCTTTTTCCGACAAGGGGAACGTGCGGGTAATTATCTCTGAATTTTGCGAAATTCAGAGATAATTACCCTGCTGTCGCCCTGCGCGCGCCCCAAAGGGGCACACTTGGGCGACAAAAGGGATTTTTTCCGACGCGCATGTCGCCGGAAAAAATAATGGATTTGAGTTTTTTGACAAGCTGAAAAATGACCGGAGCCGCGAGGCCCCGGTCTTTTTTACGGTTTATCCGCCTGTATGTCGTTGCAGAGGAGATAATCTGTGGTGACGCCAAGGATATGGGAAAGCTTGAGAAGATGATCGACGGTCGGCATCGTTTGTCCCAGCTCGTATTTTTGATACCCGTAGAGCGAGATATCCATAAGATCCGCCATTTTCTCCTGCGTCAGGCCGGCGCTTCTCCGGGCCTCCCGGAGCCGGTTTTTAAACATATTCTTTCCCTCCTCCGTTGACATCCTGTAATCAGTATACTATAATACAGTCAACGATTTTACCAACTATGAGTTGGTATATTGAGGAGAAACCATGGGAAAATGTACCCGCGCAGGCCGGGGGATCACTCCCTTGTCTCCACCTTCACCACGATCACGGTCATGTCGTCCTGGGCGGGGGCTTTGGCGGCCTCCCCCAGGAGCGTCCGGGCCAGGAGCTGGGGGTCGTCCTGGCCGGAGGCCAGGTGCTGGCGCAGGAGCTTTTCGTCGCCGATGCCGTCGGAGGCCATGAGCAGGGTATCCCCGGGCTGGAGGGACAGGCGCGTCACCGCCTTTTCCGCCCCCTTGGCGGCAAAGCCCACCGGCAGGGTGGAGCCGCCCACCCGCTTTACCGACGTGCCCCGCCGCAGATAGGACGGCGCCGCCCCGTATTTGTAGAGCTTCGTCTCGCCGGAGAACATATCCAGCGCCAGAAGATCCACCGTGGCGCTCTCCAGGCTGTCCTCGTTTTTCATAAGGCACAGGGAGGAGAGGATGTCCAGCGTCAGCTCCGGGGCGATGCCGGCCCGGAGAAAGCGCTCCGTCACCGTCGCGGCGTCGGAGGCCATCCGGGCGGCCTCCGGGCCGGCTCCCATGCCGTCGGACAGGAGCACATACAGCATCCCCTCGTCCGTCCGGAAGCACAGGCACCGATCCCCGGAGACGCTCTCCCCGGACTTTTTGGCGGCGGCGGAGCCCACGGTGACGGCCAGGGGCTCCGCCTCCAGCAGGATAAGCCGGCCCTCCTCCTGCCCCTCCGGCGCGCACAGGCGCACGCCCAGCACCGAGGACAGGTTGTCCAGCCAGTGCCGATCCCGCTTCAAAAGCCGCAGGCTCTGGCTGCGGATCTCCGTCCGGAGACGCCCGCCCCGCAGACGGAACACCGCCACGCCGGCGTCCATCGCCAGCCCCCGCAGATACTTGCGCAGCCGCTTCTCCAGCTCCGGCTCCACCCGGATCTCCCCGCCCAGCTCCCGGGAGAGGGACGCCAGCACCCGCGCGATGTCGCCGTACTGGTCGTATGCCGCCCCGCGGCTCTCCCGCAGACGCGCCCGGAAGCTCCGGCGGGTGAGATACGCCCTGGCCTCCGCGTTGATCTGCGCCAGAAGCCGCTCCAGACGGTTGCACCGGCGGGTGAAGGCCTCCGGCAAATCCTCCGGCTCCACCGCGCCCTTTCGCTCCAGCACAGGCGTCATGGCGTTCATCACGTCCAGCGTCTCTACATACTCCTCCTGCCAGCACCGGGAGGAGTTGGGACAGCTGCGGCACACCGCTTCGCTGGCCCGGTCGTAGAGGAGGGCCGGCGTCTCCGTCTCGCCGTCCCGGTCAAGGCGCGTCCGCAGGCTGTCGTAAAGCCCCTTGAAGGCCGCCGAGCACCGCTCCACCCGCTCCCGGGTGTAGTCCCTGGCCTTGAGATAGCCGTAGCCGGAGCCGTCCCGGGGCAGATAGGCCGAAAGGCGCGCCAAAAGCTCCTCCGGCAGGAGCATAAAGCACACCGAGGCCGCGAAGGTCTCGAAAAGCGCCGGGAACCAGCGGAAAAACCGCCAGAACCACAGCACCGTCACGGCGGTGGAGGCCACCCAGCTCAAGGTGAAGGTCAGCCGCCCCTCCCGGGAAAAGACGCCCGCCACCAGGGCGGAGAAGGTGTAGGACAGGGTGAAAAACGGCATCCCGCCCTGGCCCAGATCCATAGCCGCCCCCAGGGCCGCCGCCGTGACGCACCCGGCGCCCATGCCGCCCCGGCAGGTCACCGCCAGGATGACCAGCACCGCCGCCGTCCGCCCCAGGGACAGTACCCCGAAGGGCGCGAAGGAGGCCAGCGACAGCAGGAGCGTGGCCCCCAGCAGCGTCACCGACGCCGCCCGGGAGGGCCGCAGAGCCCGCTCCCCCCGGTCGCGGGGCACGGTCAGCGCCGTCTCGTAGAAATAGGTGAAGCCCCCGGCCACAAAGCTCTCCACCACCCACATCACCGTGGCGGTCACCTCCCAGCCGGAATCCAGTACGTAGACCCCGCCGATGATCAGCGTGAAGCCGAAGGCCGCCGCCATGGAAAACCACCAGGGCGCGGCGCTTTTGAAAAAACGCACGGAGGCGAAGGTAAGACACAGGATGGCTATGTATTTGACGCTCCAGCCGAAGCTCCCGGCGGTCAGCGTCCCCGCCAGCGCCCCCAGAAGCGCCGTGACGCCCCACACCCCGCCGCCGGAGGCCGCCGTAAAGGCGATGCCGAAGGGGACGATCCCCCCGAAGATCCGCGCCCGCCCCAAAAGGAACGATGTGGCCAGCCGCAATGCCAGCTCCGCCGCGCCGGCCCTGTCAAAAGCCCGTGAGATGGTGGCGCCTCTGGCGCCCTCTGCCTGTTTCAACGAAAAATCCCCCTTGTGGATAGGTTTACCATAATACTACACGCGCCGCCGGGGAGAATTTCGTCAAACGGGGGAGGCGGGGAAAAAATATTCCTCCGCCGGATCCGACAACTTTTTTGCGGCAGGGTATTGAATTTACAAAAGCGCGGGTGTATAATGGCGGTACAACTTGATACTATTCGTCTTCAGGGCAGGGTGAGAACCCCGACCGGCGGTAAAGTCCGCGAGCGCCTTTGGCGTTGAACCGGTGTGATTCCGGTACCGACAGTGACGGGCCGGCAGCGGCCCCCAGTCTGGATGGGAGAAGATGCGCGGAGCCTTCCGCGAACCTTTCTGCGCAAAAAAAGCGCCTGGACGGACAGTTCAGGCGTTTTCATTTTGCCCCATGTGAAAGGAGTTTTAACCATGAAAAGTTTTTTGACCACGCTTCAAGCCCTGAAGGATAATCTGTCGTTTGTCTTTGTGTGCGTGGCGGTGTTCGCCGGCCTTCTGATCCTGGCCCTGCTGGCGCAAAAGCTGCTGATCCGTGAGCTTCGCAGGCTGACCCCCGCCCGCCACGTGGCCTATATGGGCATGTTCGCGGCCCTGGCCGGCGTGCTGATGCTCCTTGAGATCCCCATGGTGTTCCTGGCGCCGGACTTCTATAAGCTGGATCTCTCGGAGATCCCGGTGCTGATCTGCGCCTTCTCCATGGGGCCCGCCGCCGGGGTGACCTGCGAATTTTTAAAGGTGGTGCTGAAGCTCCTGCTGAAGGGCACCTCCACCGCCTTCGTGGGGGATTTCGCCAACTTCGTGGTGGGGTGCTCCTTCGTCCTGCCGGCCTCGGTGATCTACCACACCCACCGCACCTTCAAGGGGGCCGTGGTCTCCCTGGCCGCCGGCGGCCTCGTCATGACGGTATTCGGCAGTCTCTTCAACGCCGTCTACCTGATCCCCGCCTTCGCGCGGCTCTATAAGGTGCCCCTGGACGTGATCATCGATATGGCCCGGGCGGTGAACAGCCGCGTAAGCTCCGTCTACACCATGGCCGCCCTGTGCGTGGCGCCCTTCAACCTGGTCAAGGCCCTCTTAGTGTCCCTGATCACCCTGCCCCTCTACAAGCGGGTAAAAAAGCTCATCCGGATGGATGGGTAAGGTGTGCGCCTGGCCCCGGCGGGGGGTACGCCCTGCCAGGGGCGTGGGGAGTACGCCCGAACCGGGCGGAGGTGTCGTTATGCCCTGCGGGGGGTTATAAGGTGTCCGCCCGTAGGGGCGGACGGGGACTTGCTTTTCTCCTTTTGGATTTCCAAAAGGAGAAAAGGCAACAAAAGAGGAAAAGAAACCAGAGGGGGGATTTCCACGTCGTCGCAGAACCGGCGATGGCTCGCCCTCTCGTCCTCACGCGAGCCGCTTAACCTCGGGCTCACGTCCTAACCGACGCCGCTTAACCTCGCCCTCCAAATATTCGGGCTCAGGCGCAGGCGTCGGACGTCCTCTCCCATCCGGGCGACGGCCCGAATGGGTTCCCGTTCGCCCTCAGGCGCAGGCTCGCGCCGTCCTTTCCCATCCGGGCGACAGCCCGGATGGGTTCTCTTTCGGGCTCACTCGCACGGTTCGCTCCTCCTATCCCCATCGGGCAACGCACCCGTGTGGGATCCCGCCCCCTCTGGACTCCCCCTTTTAAAAACGACCACACAGGGGCCTGCGGGCCCCTATGTGGAGAACCCCGGGGACGCCCGCGGGATGCCAAGTGCGAGAAACGGGATTTCCCACGCACGACATTTTCCCCATATCTTTTTTCTTCCCTCAACGCACAATCTATCCGTACGGGCCGGCCGGGCGTCCGGCCCGTCTATCGATTTCCCGTAAATCTTTCGTTTAGACGCCGTACGGGCCGCCTCTCTTGGCGGCCCGTTCCTTCGAATTTCGCAACACCCGCCCCAAAAAGGTTGCGGCTTTGCCGCCATTTTATTTGTGGGCCAACCTGGGCGGCGGCCCGTATGGCGTAAATGAAAGAATTTTAGGAAATACGATATTGCGTCGGGCCGCCAAAAGAGGCGGCCCCTACAAGGCTTGATTGATAATCCGGCAGTTAACCGGGACAGGTCGCCGGGGACGGCGACCCCTACAGCGTTTATCGTAATGCGCCGGGAAGTCTGCGGGCCGGCCGGGTGTCCGGCCCGTACGGCTTTGATTATAGCCGGTAGATTGACCGGGATGGCCCATCCATCGACTTCCCTAAAATTTTCCTTCAAACGCCGCTTTTTACTCCGCCGCCTTCAGGGCCTCGGCGGGGTTTATTTTTTTCAGGCGCAGGAACATGAGGCCGTCCACCAGAACGCTGAACAGGAAGGTCAGGGCGATGCTGTAAACGTAGCTCATGGGCAGGACGCGGGGGGTGAAGTGGATCAGGTCGATCTTGATCTGCCCCATCACGTAGGCGTTCAGCGCCAGCCCCAGGGGCACGCCCGCCGCCGCCCCCAGGACGGTCAGCAGAAAATTCTCCCGGAGGACGTAGAGGGCCGATTCCAAATCGAAAAAGCCCAGCACCTTCACGGTGGCCAGCTCCCGCAGCCGCTCCTGAATGTTGATGTTGGTCAGGTTATAGATGACCACAAAGGCCAGGGCGGCGGCGCAGACGATGGTCAGCAGGACGATGTAGATGAGGCTGGCCATCATGTTCCCGATGCGCTCCCGCAGATCCTCGCTGGCGGAGGCGGTGAGCACGTCGTCCATCCCCAGAATGGCCGCCAGCGCCTCCCCGGTGGTGACGCCGCCGTCCTTCAGCACCAGGGCGTAGTTGATGTCCGGCTCTCCGCCGGTGTGGGCGGCGTAGGTGTCGGAGCTTATGTAGATGTTGTTGTAGATGTAGTTGTCATAGACGCCGGAGACGGTCACCGTCATAGCCGTCTCATCGTCCCGCAGCTCCAGGGTGTCCCCGGCCTTCACGCCCAGCGCGCGGGCAAGGCCGCTGTTGATCAGCGCCTCCCCCGGGCCGGGGAAGGGCAGGGGCGTGCCGCCCCGGTGAAAGTCGATGAACTCCCCGATCCGCTCCAGGGAATCGGAGGCCACGGCGTTCAGGTAGACCTCCTTCTCCGTCCTGTTGGCGGAGGCGGTGAAGGAGCTCTGATGGAGATAGAGGGCGTCGCCGGCGACGCCGGCGGCCTCCTCCAAAAACGCCTCCTGCCGCGTTTTATCCAGGTGCTCGGAGAAGGTCACCGTGAAGTCGTAGAGGGAGATCTCCGTAAACTGATACTCCACCACGTTCTTGATGGAGTCGTTGATGCCCATGCCCGTGATCATCAGGGCGGTGCACCCGGCGATGCCCAGGATCATCATAAAGACCCGGGATTTGTACCGGAAGATGTTCCGCACCGTCACCTTCCACAGGAAGCTGAGCCTGTTCCAGATGAAGGGAACCCGCTCCAAAAGCACCCGCTTGCCGGCCTTGGGGGCCTTGGGGCGGATAACGTTGGCCGGCACGTCGCTCAGCTCCTTCCGGCAGGAGAGCCACGTCACCACCAGCATGGCGGCCAGGTAGAGCAGGAAGGTGACGCCGGACAGCTCTATGTCGAAGACGAATTCGATCTTGTCCGAGAAGGAGTACATGATCTTATAGGCCTGCCACACCACCAGGGGGATGAGCCTGGAGCCCAGCAGGATACCGGAGACGCACCCCACCACCGTGGCAAGGCCCGCGTAGGAGAGGAATTTGCCCATGACCTTGAAGCGCGAATAGCCCAAGGCCATCAGCACCCCCAGCTGAGAGCGCTGTTCCTCCACCATCCGGGACACGGTGGTGATGCAGATCAGCGCCGCCACCAGGAAGAAAAACACCGGGAACACCGCCGAGATGGAGCGGACGATGGAGGAGTCCGACTCAAAGCAGGCGTAGCCCACGTTGGCCCAGCGGCCCAGCAGGAAGGTGTCCGGGTAGGCGATGTCGTCGATCTCCGCCTGGGCGTCCTGAAGCTCCCGCCGCGCGTCCGCCAGCTCTGCCTCCGCGTCGGCAAACTCCCGGTCCGCCTCCGCTCTGGCGTCCTCGTATTCCGCAAGGCCGTCGTTATACTCCCGCCAGCCCCGATCCAGCTCGTCCCTGGCGTCCGCCAGCTCCGTTTTGGCCTCCTCCAGCGTCCGCGCCGTGTCGGCCAGCTCCCGCGCCCCGTCGTCCAGCTCCCGCCGGCCGCCGTCCAGCTCCGCGCGGGTGGCGGTCAGCGCCGCCTGGGCCTCGTCCAGGGCGGCTTTCGTCTCCTCCAGCTGGGCGGAGGCGGCGTCCAGCTGCGTTTCAGCGTCCCGGAGCCGGGTATAGGCGTCCAGAAGCTGACCGATCCCCGGGATCGTCCCCAGGACGGGGGCGGCCTCCACCGCCGCGGCCAGCTCCTCCATGGAGCCGTACCGGAACCCGGCGGCCGCCAGCTGCTCCAGCGCGCCCTGGGCCGTGCCGTCAAATTCCGCCTTATTCCTGTCGTATTCCGCCCGCTGTTGGGCCAGAAGCGCCGCGCCGTCGTTATAGGCGGCCAGCCCGTCGTTGTATTCCCGGAGGCCCTGGCTGTACTGCTCCTCGCCGTCCGCCAGCCGCGCCTCGGCGGCGTTGTAGTCAGCCAGCGCGTCCTCATATTGGGCGGCCCCGTCCTCATAGTCCCGCAGTCCGGCGGCGTATTCCTCCTCGCCGTCGTCCAGCTCCTTCTTGGCGTCCTGAAGCTCCTCCCAGGCGTCCTGAAGCTCCCGCTCCGCGTCGGCCCGCTCCCGCTCATAGTCCGCCAGACCGTCCTCATAGTCCCGCTCCGCGTCCTCAAGCTCGGCCAGAGCGTCGCCCCTGACGCTGTCATAGCGGGCCTGGGCCCGGGCCTCGGCCAGGGCCGTCAGGGGCTCCTCCAGGGCCTCGCTTTGCCGGCCGTAGGCGCCGGTGTAGGCGTCCGGCATATCGGGACAGCGCAGGTATACCGCGGTGTAGTAGTCCGCGTCGACAGCCTTCGGCAGGACGTAGCAGAAGGCCGCCACCGAGCCGGCCCCCAGGGACGTACTGCCCCGCTCGAAGTTGAGATACAGCGGCGAGGTGCACACCCCCGTCACCGTCAGCTCCCGCACGGTGAAAAGCGCCAGGGTGTCCGGGTCGTTGGTGTCGGAGAGATAGATCTTATCCCCCGGCTTTTTGCCGGACCAGGAGTCCGCCAGACACTCCCCCGGGGCCTCCGGCAGGCGGCCCTCCGTCAGCTCCGGCACGTTGATCCGCTCCGGCAGGGTGTAAAAGGCGTACACGGAGTCGATGTTCTCCCCGAAATTCACCAGGGCGTCCACCTGGAAGCTCCCCTCCGCGTCCAGCACGTGGGGGTCGCCGCGCATGGCCTCTACGTCCTCCTCCGTCAGGCCCAGGGTATTGGCGGCGGAGAAGTCGTAAAAGCGCGTCTTATCGAGATAGGTGCCGGCGGTGGCCGTCATGGCCTTCTGGGACACCCGCAGGCCCACGAAAAAGCCGCTCCCCAGGACGATGATGGCCAAAATGGCCAAAAACCGCCCCGGCGAGCGCAGGATCTCCCGGTATGTGTTCTTAAAAAGAGGAGACACGCGTTTCACCCCTCCGTCCGCCCCCGCGGGGCGGGCCCGATTTATCAAAAAAAACAGGTTATCCGGGACAAGGGCCCCGCCTTTGCCCCGGCAGGCTTCACCATTCGATCTCCGAAATGGGCGTGGGATGCGGGTTCAGCTTCACATCCCGCACCGTCCCGCTGCGGACGGTGATGACCCGGTCGGCCATGGCCGTCAGGGCGGAATTGTGGGTGATGATGATCACCGTCATGCCGGACTGGCGGCTGGCGTCCTCCAAAAGCTGAAGGATCTGCTTGCCGGTGTTGTAGTCCAGGGCTCCGGTGGGCTCGTCGCATAAAAGCAGCTTGGGATTCTTGGCCAGCGCCCGGGCAATGGCCACCCGCTGCTGTTCGCCGCCGGACAGCTGGGAGGGGAAGTTGCGCAGCCGCTCCCCCAGGCCCACGGCCCGGAGCGTCTCGGCGGCGTCCAGGGGATCGGGGCAGATCTGGGCGGCCAGCTCCACGTTCTCCAGCGCCGTCAGATTCTCGATCAGATTGTAAAACTGGAACACAAAGCCCACGTCCCGCCGCCGGTAGGCGATGAGCCTCTTGGGCGGGTAGGCGGAGATCTCCTCCCCGTCCAGCAGGATCCTCCCCGCCGTCAGGGTGTCCATGCCGCCCAGAATGTTGAGCAGGGTGGTCTTCCCCGCGCCGGAGGGGCCCACGATGACGCAGATCTCGCCCTTCTCCACGGAGAAGGATACCCCGTGCAGGGCCTCCACCTCCACCTCGCCGGAGCGGTAGGTCTTTTTCACATCCGCAAATTCTATGAACGCCATAGCTTTCACCTCATCCGTTGACAGTATAGCAGGAAAAACGGCGGGTAGTGTGAATATTCGGTGAAATTTTACTTGCAAAATTTGACTGATAGTTATATTCTTAAAGGTAGAATACTATATGGGAGGCGTTTAACTATGCTGCGCATCATCGAGCTTGTCAGCTCCTTCTCCATCGCCGCGCTGGCGCTGGTGGGCGTGTTCCTCCAGGCCGGCTTCCACGAGGGCCGGTACAGGCTGGGCACCTTCTCCTATTACACAAATCTTTCCAACCTGATCACCGGCGTCTATCAGCTGCTCCTCTTCATTTTCGCCCTCCCCGGCAGCGCCGTCTATGACCGCCTGGCCGGCGCGGGGGTGCGCTACAGCCTGACGCTGATGATCTGGGTCACCCACCTCATCTACCACTTCCTGCTGGTGCCGGACTACAAAAGGAAGCAGGGGGAGCGGTTCCAAGCCGAGTGGGCCACCTTCAAGAATCTGGACGTCCACTACGTGGTGCCCCTGCTGGCTCTGGCCCAGTGGCTGGTGTGCGCCGACAAGAACGTGCCCTTTATCGCGGTGTTCGCCTGGCTCCTGATCCCCCTGGCCTATCTGGCCTTCGCCATGCTGCGGGCGCAGATCCTGGGCCCCGAGCCCAAGAGCGGCGTCTTCCGCTATCCCTACTCCTTTATGGATCTGGACGAGCAGGGGGGCAGGCAGTGGTGCGTCAACGTGGGGATGGCCCTGGGCTTCTATGTGGTGCTGGGACTGGCGCTCTACGGCGTCAGCTGGATTTTCCGGATCCTTTGAGCTTGCTTGAGGTGAATCATGTCCGCCTATAAGGTGTCTTTCAAATCGCTTCTCTACATCCTGGTGGGGAATCTGGGGCTGGCGGCGGCCCTGGATTGCTTCTTCACCCCCAACGAGATCGCCGCCGGCGGCTTCGGCGGCATCGGCGTCATCGTCAATTCCCTCCTGCCCGTCAGCGTGGGCGCCGTGGTGTTCCTCATCTCCGTGCCGGTGTTCATCTGGTCCTGGTTCGTCCAGGGGCCGGCCTACACGGTCTCGGCCCTGCTGTCCACCGCCGCCTTCTCGGTTTTTGCCGACCTGCTGTCCTTCCTGCCGTGCCTGACGGAAAACAAGCTCCTGGCCTCCGTCTGCGGGGGCGCGCTGTACGGCGTCTCCGGGGCCGTCCTGGTGCGGGGCTACGTGGCCGGTAGCGGCACCGATCTGCTGGCGCGGCTCCTGGTGACCAAGATCCGCCACGTCTCCTTGGGGGCTTTCATCTTCCTGTGCGACGCTGCGGTGGTTCTGGCCTCCGTCTTCGTCTTCGGGGACATCGAGTCCGGCATCTACGCCGGCGCGGCCATCGCCGTGTGCTCCTTCACCACCGACAAGCTGATCCACGGCTTCAACAAGGCCGTGGTGTTCGAGGTCATCCCGCCCGACGAGGAGAGCGCCGAGCGGCTGGCCGAGGCGGTCATGCGGAAGCTGGACCGGGGCGTCACCCTGATCCCCGCCGTGGGCATGTACCAGCGCAGTGACAGGCACATGCTGATGATCGCCGTGACCCCCAAGCAGATCTACGAGGTCAAGGACATGATCCACGCCCTGGCCCCCGGCTCCTTCGCCGTGATGCTCCACGCCAGCGAGGTCATCGGCGAGGGCTTCAAGGGCCTGGACGTGACCGTGCCGCTGAAGGATCTGTCCGACGACCAGCGATTCTGATCCCCGCGGGCCGGCCCGCGTCCGGCCCGCCCATTTCCCTTCTGCCTAAAGGAGGCGCTTTTATGCTTGTAGTTTACATACTTCTTGCCCTTCTGGCCCTTTTCCTCTTTCTGGAGATTCTCTTTTTCCTTATCGCCTTCGGCGGGCGCACCTGGGCGGATTTCACCAGGCACAACTTCTTTTTCAAGCCGGAGCTGCGCCCCTACGCCGGGCTCATCCTCTCCGGCAAGCGCTGGTGCCTGGAGACGCCCCACGAGGACGTGGACATCCGCGCCAGGGACGGCGTGCGCCTCCACGGGCGCTTCTACGACGTTGAGAACCGCCGGGGGATCGTGATCTTGATGCACGGCTACCGCTCTATGGCGGAGAATGACTTCTCCTGCTCCTCGGAATACGTCCACAGCCAGGGCCTTGCCCTGCTGCTGGCCGACCAGCGGGCCCACGGCCAGAGCGGCGGCTTCGCCATGACCTTCGGCCTGCGGGAGCACGAGGATCTGCTGGCGTGGATCGGCTACGTGGCCGGCCGCTTCCCCGGGGAGAAGATCATCCTGGAGGGCCTGTCCATGGGCGCGTCCACGGTGCTGATGGCGGCGGGGGAGCCTCTGCCGCCGGAGGTGGCGGGCATCATCTGCGACTGCGGCTACACCTCGCCCCGGGACATCATCCGCACCGTCATCCGGAGCACCCATCTGCCCGTGGGCCTGTGCTATCCCATGGTGCGGTTGGCGGGGCGCGTCCTGGGCGGCTTCGACGTGGAGAGCTGTTCGGCCCTGGAGGCTGGCCGCCGCGCCGCGCTGCCGGCCCTCTTTATCCACGGCGAGGCCGACGATTTCGTCCCCTGCCAGATGGGCCGGGACAACTTCGAGGCCTACGCCGGCCCCAAAAAGCTGTGCACCGTCCCCGGCGCGGGCCACGGCCTCAGCTACGTGGTGGATATGGAAAAATGCCAGAGGGCCCTGGTGGAATTTCTGGAGGGCGTCCTGCAAACGGAAAGTTCATAATTTATTTCGTAATTAATATGGATTTTCCCTTGACGAATCAGGGAGAATGAGGTAAAATGTTATGTAAATTGGGGCTTTGGCGGCATCACGGGAGCCGGGACCCCTTTCCAATGAGATGATACGGAGGGATATTCGTGGGACTTATACCTCAGACAAAATGCGGAAGATGTGACCGGACATACTCCAGTCTCCGCAGCCGCTGCCCCTACTGCGGGGCGCACCGCCATAAAAAGGGCAAGAGGGCGACCGACAACGACAACTCCACCTGGAAGATCATCATCGGCATCCTGCTGATCGTGGTGCTCATCGCCGCCGTCATCGTGATCCTGGTCACCAGCGCCAACGACAAGGGCCCCGGCAACGATTCCGCGGGCGACTCCTACAACAACTCCTCTGACGGGGTTCAGGGCGGGACCGGCTCCAGTACCGGCGACAGCAGCGACGATTCCTCCAACCCCGACACCAGCGACAGCACGGGCGATTCCTCCAACCCCGGCACCGACAGCACCGATGACTCCAGCGACGTCCCCGTTCCGGTGATCGCCACCAGCGTCACCGTCCACAAGGGGAACAGCCGCAACGTGGCCACCGACTTTGTGCTCCATGTGGGCGACACCTATAACGTCACCGCCGTGGTCACCCCGTCCAACGCCACCAGCATCCCCACCTGGTCCTGCGACAAGCCGTCCGTCCTGACCATCATCCCCGACGAGACGGGCATGAAGGCTGCCCTGACCGTCACCGGCACCGGCACGGTCACCGTCACCGTCACCGTGGACAGCCTGGACTATACCTTCATCGTCCGCTGCCGCAAATAAGCGAGAAAAAGAATAGAAACCGCCTCCCGCAAGCTCTTGCGGGAGGCAGTTTTTGTTCTTCGACGCGGTACAGGCCGGCAAATTTCCCAAAACGCCCTCGTTAAAAAAGGCTGCGGCTCCGCCGCGTATTATAATCGTGGGCCGCCGAGGGCGGCGGCCCGTACAAGGTTGATTGATAATCCGGTGTTTGACCGGGACGGGCGGCCGGGGACGGCCGCCCCTACGAGGTTGTTCGATGGATTTTCAGAAATTTGCGGCCCCTACAGGATACGTTGTACGTAATGCCACGGAAATACGTGGCCCGCCGGCTTCCCGAAAATCTCCGCAAAAAAAGACCGCCGAAAGGCGGTCTTTTTTTGGTGACCTGGCCGGGATTCGAACCCGGGACACCCTGCTTAAAAGGCAGGTGCTCTGCCTGCTGAGCTACCAAGTCATACCTTGTTCCATCGTATCTTTCAATTTTTTTCGCCGCGGCTTGGACGTGGCGAAAAATTCCTTTTGCCCCGCAAGTGTGCGGTCTGCCGCTAAAATGAGGCCCCCGCGCGATCCGTGATCGCGTGGGGAAAGGACGAACGATGCCCGCGCCTGAGGGCAAATACTTGGAGCCCGAGGTAAAGCGGCATCGATGAGGACGCTGGCAGGGATGGCGGGACTCGAACCCACGAATGCAGGAGTCAAAGTCCTGTGCCTTACCGCTTGGCGACATCCCTATTTTCCGTTTACATGTTGACGCCGCCTTTAGGCGGCGTCAACGCGTGGGGTGGGTAAAGGGACTCGAACCCTCGACACCCGGAACCACAATCCGGTGCTCTAACCAACTGAGCTACACCCACCATATTCAATTGGGGCCCCCGTCGGGCTGCTGCCCGATGGGGAGAGGAGAAGCGAAGCCAGCGTGTGAGGCGTGAGGCAGGCGCCCGCGGCGTTTGCCTCGCGCCGAGGAACGCGGCTTCCGCATCAAATTGGGGCCCCCGCGCGATTTGTAATCGCGTGGGGAGAGGAGGAGCGAACCTGGCGAGTGAGCCCGAATACTTGGAGGGCGAGCCATCGCCGGTTCCGCCAAATTGGGGCCCTCGCGCGATCCGTGATCGCGTGGGGAGAGGAGGAGCGAAGCCAGCGTGTGAGGCGTGAGGCAGGCGCCCGCGGCGTTTGCCTCGCGCCGAGGAACGCGGCTTCCGCGACGACGTTGGCACGCCAAGAGGGACTCGAACCCCCGGCCTACTGCTTAGAAGGCAGTTGCTCTATCCTGCTGAGCTATTGGCGCGTGTTGAGCCGGCATCAGGCTGGCCTGAGCCGAAAACCGCCTTACGATCACTGCCTTATTGCTGGAGCGGGTGATGGGAATCGAACCCACGTCCCCAGCTTGGAAGGCTGGTGCACTAGCCGTTGTGCTACACCCGCGGGTATCTACCGATCTTCACACCGCTCAAGTCGAAGGAAGTTCAGTATCTTCACGGCTTAATGATGGTAACACATATTTTCCTCTTTGTCAAATGTTTTTTGTAATTTTCAAAAAATTATCGTAAGCCCTGTCCAATATTCATCCCGCTACTTGTCCAACAGCAGTATACCCCCTCCGGCCGGAGGGGGTAGCTTATGACGGTCAGCCGTTCATGGCGGCTGTCAGCGTGTCCACGTATGTCTTCAGCGCCTCTAAGGAGGGGAAGACGGGGATCGCCTCTCTTTGCCGGGAAAAGACGTTCCGCACAGCGGGCTTTTGCGGCGGCCGCTTCCCGGCCGCCGGGGTTTTGGCGGGTGCGGGCGCGAGCCCGTCGGCCTCCCGCTCCAGATCCTCCACCGGCCTTTCGGAATAGAAGTGATCCTGGAAGATGTGCCGCAGCTCGTGCTCCAGGCACTCCTTCCGCCGGGAGGGACTCAGGTGACTGCTCAGATAGATGTCAAAGGTGCCGTCGTCATTGGGGACGGTGACCCCCTCCACCGTTGCCGGAAAATCAACGACCCGGACAAAATAATCCGGCGTCCACACGGCTTATTCGCCCTTCTGCTCGGTGCGGCGCAGCGCGTCGATGATGGCCACGGCCCGCTCCACGTCCTTGGGGGAGGCGTCCTTGGCCAGGGAGAACAGCATCCGGCACTCGCTGCGGGAGCGCAGCATGTCCAGATACGACTCCAGCTCCGCGTCCATGGGGGCGGAGAAGGGCATCCGGTCGGTGCTCTCGCCCTTAAGATACGCCAGGGACACGCCGAAGAAATCCGCGATCTTCTTCAGGGTCGAATCCCGGGGAACGCTGGATCCGGACTTCCAGGTGCTCAGCGCCGCCTGGGAAATGCCCGTCTCCTTGGACACCCGGTAGGACGTTACGCACTGTTCTTTGCAAAGTTGCATAAAAATCTCGTACATTTTTTGTTCACTCCTACAAATAATTATTAATGCTTAAAAAAGTGCTTGACAATTTGCGGCGGGTGAAGTATAATACGACCATCAAAGCAAAGCAAACTTTTGAATGGTTCCCTTCATTCTATTTACAAGCTTTGTGTGGCTTCGATTATTTTTCGCCCCGCAGCGGGAGCCGGCGCTTTGGGTAAAGATATTTGAAGTATATCACACGCGCTTAATTTTGTCAAGCATTGCTTTGAAATTCATTTTTCATTTTGGGAGGGATGTGTAGTTGACGATGTGGAAAAGAAGGCTCGTCCCCGAGAGCGGAGAGCCGCCCGAAGACCGGGAAATGACGGGCCTATTTTGCCGCCGGTGCCTGCGGGAGATGGAGAGCGGGGAGCTCTACGGCGTGGGGGAGCACGGACAGGTGCTGTGCGCCGCCTGCGTGGGCGAGGAGTGGGAGTGCCTCACGGAGGGCGAGAGACTGACCGCCCTGGGGTTTGAGGTTCCGGACGACCCCGGCCCCGCCCCGGAGGCGGCCAGCGGCGAGGAAGGAGGGATCTGATGGGGCTGACCGCCAAGGAGCTCAGCGACGGCATCGACAGGTGCATCGCCCACTGCATCGACACGGGGGAGGCTCCGGTGGGGTTTGTCCTGCACAAATTTGTGGACATCCCCGAGGCGGAGCTGACCCGGTATCTGGAGGAGGGGGAGAAGATGCGCCGGGGGGAGCTCCGGTTCTCCAGGAGCCTGGACACCCGCTTTCTGGCCGCCCGCCGGTGGGACGAGTTCAAGACGTTCTTCTGGCTGGACAGGGCCCAGCGCGACCCCAAAAACGCCAGCTTCGCCATGTTCAATCTGAAACAGTCTGAAAACGGCGGCTACGCCGAGAAGGAGGCCAAAGCGGGCAAGAGCACCGTGGTCATCCGGCTGGACGGCGTAGGCGGGCGGGAGGCCATGGAGTGACGGCAAGGGAAAGGAGAGAGGGGGAGAGCTTGGAAAAAACGGAGACTGACCGGATCGTCTTCGATCCGGGTACGGCCAACGAGAAGCAGAAGCGGTTTTTCCTGGCCCGGGCGCCCTTCATCGCCTACGGCGGGGCCAAGGGCGGCGGAAAGACCTGGGCCGTGCGCGTCAAGGCCGTGGGCGGCGCCGTCTGCAACCCCGGACTGCGGGTGCTGATCATGCGCCGCACCTACCCGGAGCTGGAGGAGAACCACATCGGCCCCATCGCGCGTATGGTGCCGCCGGAGATCGGCTCCTACCTTGCCACGACCCGGCGGATGACCTTCTTCAACGGCTCCAGCATCAAATTCGGCCACTGGGCGGGGGAGCTGTCGGAGCTTGAGTACCAGGGCCAGGAGTTCGACTGGATCTTCATCGACGAGGCTACCCAGTTCACCGAGCGGGCCTTCAACTACCTGAAGGGCTGTCTGCGCGGCGTGAGCCCCTATCAAAAGCGCATGTACCTGACGTGCAACCCGGGAGGCGTTGGACACGCGTGGGTAAAGCGGCTTTTCATCGACAGGGACTACCGCCGCTCGGAAAACCCCGAGGAGAACGAGGAGCCGGGGGACTATGTCTTTATCCCCGCCACGGTGGAGGACAACGCCTTCCTGCTGAAAAGCTCGCCCCACTACCTCAAAATGCTGTCCCAGATGCCGGAGAACGTGCGTAGAGCTTACCGCTACGGCGATTGGGACGCCCTGGGCGGCAGCTATTTTTCCGAGCTGCGCCGGGACACGCACACCTTCTCCCCCCTGCGCATCCCCCGCCACTGGCGGCGCTACCGGGCCATGGACTATGGCCTCGACATGCTGGCGGTGCTGTGGATCGCGGTGGACGGGGAGGGGCGCAGCTGGGTCTACCGGGAGTGGACACAGCCCCGGCTCATCGTGCGGCAGGCGGCGGCGGGGATCCTGGAGCGGACGCTTCCGGGGGAGGAGGTGGAGGCCACCTTCGCCCCGCCGGATCTGTGGAGCACCCAGAAGGACACGGGAAGAACCATGGAGGAGATCTTTCGCGCCGGCGGGGTGCCCCTGACCCGGGCGGACAACAGCCGCGTCCAGGGCCACATGCTCATCAAGGACATGCTGGCCCTCCGTCCGGACGGCCGGCCCGGGCTTGTGATCTCCACCGACTGCAAGCGGCTTTTGTCGGATATGACCGCCATCCAGGCGGACGAGGAGAACCCCGGCGACGCCGCCAAAACGCCCCACGAGGTCACCCATACCGTGGACGCCCTGCGCTATTACTGCGTCTCCCGGGTTGCTCCGGCGGATCCGCCCCGGACGGGGGCGGAGGAGGAGACGGCCGACCCCTTCTGGGGCGGGGAGCCGTCCCGGGAGTATCTGATGTATTGAGAAAGGATGAGAAAAATAGCAAAAATCAGGACGAATGTGAACGAAAAGATCTTCAACATCACCCGGTGGCGGGGAGTGAACGAGGCGGCGGAGGGGGAGGCGGCGCT
>CANQBA010000066.1 GCA_947589545.1 uncultured Oscillospiraceae bacterium
CTTTGCGCCTTCCCTCCTGTTATCGGAAGGAAGGGATGGGAAGGGGAACTATCAGAGTTCCCCTTCCGATTCAATCAGGGCATTTCAGTCTCCGCCGCGCGGTTGGGTACGCAGGAGCTTGTAAAGCTTTGCGCCTTCCCTCCTGTTATCGGAAGGAAGGGATGGGAAGGGGAACTATCAGAGTTCCCCTTCCGATTCAATCAAGGCATTTCAGTCTCCGCCGCCGCACAGCGGCGGCGGAGACTGAAATGCCCCCGTCCGGGGTGGGACGGGGGCATTTCGCAAAAAAATGAGGGAGAAACGCTTGGGCGATCCAAGCACGCGGATTGGGAGACATCCGCTGAAGCAGATTGGCGGCGATATTTTGGGGGAAATATCACCGCGATATGGAGGAATCGCTTCAAGTATATTATACTGTGCCGTCTTCGGAAGAGTGTGAATAAATTTTATACATTTTGTGAACAATCCAGCCAGAATCAGGATTTTAAGCCGTTTTTGTCGGGAAGCGGCCGCTGCTTCGCCAATCTGAGGCAGAAGGTGAAGGTGGTGAGGCCCTCCCGGCTGGTGACAAAGATATTGCCCCGGTGGCTGTCCAGGATGGTCTTGACGATGTAGAGGCCCAGGCCCACGCCGTCCCGGTCCTGGCTTCTGGATTTGTCGGTCTTGTGGAACCGTTCGAAGATGAGGGGCAGCTCCTCCGGGGGGATCGTCTCGCCCCGGTTGGAGACGGACACATACGCCTTGCCGTCCTCCCGCCACAGCTTCAGGGTCAGGACGGAGCCGGGATCGGCGAATTTGGCGGCGTTGTCCAGCAGATTGTGGACTACCTGGGTGATGGCGTCGCCGTCGCCCACGGCGTAGATAGGCTCCTCCGGGAGCACCGTCTCCACGTCCAGGCCCCGGGAGGTGATCTTGCTCTCCAGGCTCAGAAGGGACTGGCAGCATACCTCCAGCAGATCAAAGGAGCGGGAGGACAGCTCCATGGGGGTGACGGACTGGAGCTGGGACATATCCAGCATCCCCCGGACAAGCCGGGAGAGGCGCTTTGTCTCGGCGGACACCACCTCCAGGTACTCCCGCTCCTTCTCCGGCGGGATGGTGCCGTCCAGGATGCCGTCGGCAAAGCCGGCGATGGTGGTCATGGGGGTCTTGAGCTCGTGGGACACGTTGGCGATCAGATCCCGGCGGCTCCGCTCACTGCGCTCCAGGGAGTCGGCCATCACGTTGAAGGCCTCCGCCAGCTCCTCCACCTCGTCCTGACGGCCGTCGGTGTGGACGCGGGGGGTGAAGTCGCCCTGGCTGTAGCTCCGGGCGGCGTCGGACATCTCCTTGATGGGTCTGGACATCTTCCGCACCACCCAGTAGGTGGTGATGAAGGACAGCACCACCACCACGGCGGCGGCGGCCAGGAAGATCCTGGCGAAGCTCCGCCAGATGCCGCCCATCCGTCCGGCGCTGTCGGAGACGAAGATATACGCCTGGCTCGGCCCGGCGGGGATGGCGGCGCCCACCACAAACCGGGGGGCGGAGAATACGCCGCCCAGATCGGTGACGCCCTGGAATTTTCCCCGGGTGTTGATGGCGGAGACGGCGGACGCCGGCACCGAAAGGCCCGTATGGCCGCAGGACACCTCCCGGTCGGAGCAGTTGACGATCTGCCCCTGGCCGTCGGTGATCAGCATGTGATACCCTGCGATATCGGCGGTGAGGGCCAGCATGGAGCGCATGTCCAGGCTCCCGTACCCCGTATCCCACTGCTGGGCGTAGGAGCGGAGCATCACGCCGGCGGTGCCGGCGGAATCCAGCATCCCCTGACTGCGCTCCCGGATGACGAAGCTGTAGCTCATGCCGGCGAAGGCCGCGCCCAGAATGGCGAAGCTCAGGCAGAAGAGCACCATGACGGCGGCGAAATTTTTAAAATAGACACTGCGAAGATGACGCATTTTACCGCCCCGTTCACTGGTTCTGGCCGGAGGTCAGCTCGAATTTATACCCCACGCCCCAGACGGTCTTCAGACTCCACTGGGGGGACACGTTTTCCAGCTTTTCCCGCAGGCGCTTGATATGTACGTCCACGGTGCGGGAATCGCCGAAATAGTCAAAGCCCCAGACCTCGTCCAGCAGCTGATTCCTGGTGTAGACCCGGTTGGGGGACAGGGCCAGGTGGTAGAGCAGCTCCATCTCCTTGGGCGGGATGTCCACCCGCCTGCCGTCCACCGTCAGAACGAAGGACTCCATGTCGATGATCAGCTTGTCAAAGACGAGCCGGCGCTTGCTCTGGGCGCTCTCCCCGCCGCCGTACCGGCGCAGAACGGCCCGGATGCGGGCCACGACCTCCTTCATGTCAAAGGGCTTGGTGATATAGTCGTCGGCGCCCATCTCGAGGCCGGTCACCTTGTCAAAGGTCTCGCCCTTGGCCGTCAGCATGATCACCGGGGTTTCGGCCTGGGCGCGGATCTTCCGCAAAACGCCCCAGCCGTCCAAGCCCGGGAGCATGATATCCAGCAGCACCAGCGTGGGCTTGAACCGCTCGAACTCCGTTACGCCCGCCTCGCCGTCGTGGGCGATGGCCGTCTCGAAGCCCTCCCGCTCCAGATAGAGCCGCAGAAGCTCCGCGATGTTGGCGTCGTCCTCCACCACGAGTATCTTTTCAGCCATTTTTCCTTTCCCCCTTATGAACGCTTGCGATGAAAAAACGGTTTTTTGCAACAATCTCTCTTTTACAATTATATGATAACACTTTTTCCGCGTCAAGGGTGAATTTTCTGTTAAACTACCGTGTTAGCTGTCTAAACGCCGCGTGTCTCCGCCGTCCAGACCGCGTCGGGGAGGCCCTGACCGCTGACGCGGACGGTAGTGCGCGCTCCGGGCACGATCACCGCCTGGGCGCGGCCCCGGTACGTCTCGTACCGGCCTGTCTCAAAGCGGCTCTCCGTCCGGGGACGGGCGCTTCCGAAGGCCAGCAGCTCGCCGCCGGCGACTTCGATCTCCAGCGTCCTGTCGGCGTTTGATTCCACCACGCCGTTTTCGCCCACGATCTCCGCGGCCAGGTAGAGGGGCCGCCCCGCCGCGGGCGCGGATTCCGGCGTCAGGCGCAGGGAGAGTGCGCCACTGGCCGAGCACAGGCATGACTCCTCCAGCGGGTTTCCGTCGCCGTCCAGGGCCACGGCCTTTAAGACCCCCGGCTCATAGGGCAGGGTGAACTCCGCCCGGTATCCCCGCGTCTCCGCGACGCCCACCGGCCGGTCGTTTACAGTGAGGGCGGCCCGGGGGGCTTTTGTGTAGACCTCCACCCGCGTCTCGTTCCCCTCGCACCCCCGCCAGGACCAGGAGGGCAGGGCGTCGGTGCCGCGCCACGCGCCCCGGTACTGGGGCCGGCCGGGGCAGTCCGGCGGCGCCACGCCGATATAGGGGGCCTTCCGGGCGCCCCAGGCCACCATGGCCAGGCCCGCCTCGGCGTTGTCGTTTCCCAGGATGTCAAAGGCGCCGGTATCGGCCAGCAGCCAGGGGCAGGGCTTGGCGAAGGCCATGGCGTCCGGCTCATAAGACCAGGCGCCGATGCCCGTCTCGCCCAGGTAATCCCAGGCCGTCCACATGAAGTCGCCGATGAGCCAGTCGTTCTTCTCCACGGCCTCCCAATTCTCCGCCAGTTGGAAGGGGAAGGTCTCGCTGCCCACCACGATCCGGCCGGGGCGCCGGTCCCCCTCGAATTCGTACCGGGCGGAGGCGTAGTTGTACCCGGCGATGTCCAGAAGGTCGAAGTAGGGATCCACGGCCGCGTCCACCTCGGGGCGGGCGGAGAAGGTGCACATGCCCTGGAACTGCTCGGCCAGAAGGCGGTTGAATTCCGCGCTGTCCGTGGCCCTGTCCGCGCCGATGCCGCCGCCCTGACGCTGATAGTACGCCTCGGTGAGGATCACAAGGTTCACCCCCGAGGTGACGGGGCGGCTGCCGTCCAGGGCGTGCAGGGTGTCCACCAGCTCCTTTGCCAGGGCGAGGCCCCGGGGGCCGGCGGGCTCGGAGATCTCGTTGCCGATGGAGTACAGAATCACGCTGGGGTGGTTGAAGTCCTTCTCCACCATGGCCTCCATATCCCGCTTCCAGTGCTCCGTAAAGCGGCCGGCGTAGTCGCCGGGGTTCTTGTGGAAAAACCACATGTCCCAGCCCTCGTCCATCACATAGAGGCCCAGCTCGTCGCACGCCTCCAGCAGGCTCCGGGAGGCGGGGTTGTGGGCGGAGCGGATGGCGTTGAATCCGGCGTCCTTCAGGATCCTCATCCGCCGCCGCTCGGCCTCCGGGCAGCTGCGCGCCCCCAGGATGCCGTTGTCGTGGTGGACGCACCCGCCCCGGAGCTTGACGGGAACGCCGTTGACCCGCAGGCCGTGGGCGTCCCAGGCCAGTGTCCGCACGCCGAAGCGCGTCTCCGCCGCGTCCCCGGAGGGCAGGACGGCGCGGCAGGTGTAGAGATACGGCGTCTCATCGCTCCAGAGCCTCGCGTCCGGGATCTCCAGCCGCGCCCGGTTTCCCCGGCCCGAGGCCACCAGAGTATCCCCGTCGTAGAGGCCGATCTCCGGCTCGCCGGGGCCGGTGTGGGAGACGGTGACCTCCACTACGGCGGGGTCAGCGCTCAGCGTCCTGACCCGGAGGCCGTAGGGGGCGATGTGCTCCGGCTCCCCCACATGGGCAAAGACGGGCCGGTGGAGCCCCGCGCCGGAGTACCAGCGGGAGTTGGGGACGGCGGTATTGTCCACCAGGACGGAGAGGACGTTTTCCTCCCCCGGCCTGAGGCCGTCGCCGGGGACGGTGAACTGCTCATAGCCGTAGGCACAGCCGCCCACGGGGACGCCGTTCAGGGTCACCTCCGCCTGGGGATAGGCGCCCTCAAATTCGAAGAGCACGCATTTTCCGGCCCAGGCCGCCGGGGGGACGAAGCGTTTTTCGTAGCGGTACGCCCCCGCGCCATAGAAGGCACAGCCCGCGCCGGAGGGGTTGCCCGGGGCGCGCTCCTCCGTCTGCATGGCGTCGTGGGGCAGTGTCACGGGCCAACTCCCGCCGCCGGACTTTTGGAACGTCCAGCCGCTGTTGAAATCTATCTTTCTCATAAATCAGCCTCCCGGTAAAGGTTATATTCAGTGTAGCACAGTTGAAGCGATTTGTCCAATTTGAGATATAGCTGACGGGAGTCGAACCCGCGTCGGTTCGACTCCCGTCAGCTATAAAAGAGGACGTCCCGCGAGGGACATCCTCTTTTCGGCAGCCTCCAATTCCCTTTGTTCTCAGAGTTATGAGCCGCAGCGAATATACATCCATATCAAACAAGTCCCACAAAAATGCCCCGGCGGCGGCTTCTTGAGCTTCACGGCGGCTGCCGGTACATTTTAATGTTTCGTAAATATGATCAACTGATTTTTACCGTATTTTGGTCGACCACCTGATAGTCGATTTCAATATAATGCCTGGCTGAAATGTAATCAGGCCCTTCTTCCCCGTGATCGACAAAGGCCACGAGCTTTATGACAAAGCTCCCCTGGTCCCCTTGAAGGAATTCCGGGGGTATGGTGACCGCTTCGTGGTGATTGTATTCGATGCCCCGAAGCCGTCCCATTGTAAAGCCGTACTCCTGGGAAAAGGCGTCCTCCACAGGGATCTCCCTGATAAGGAGATGATTTTCCACCGCCGTATGATCGGGGGTCTCGGAAAAACCAACCAGGTCAAGCCGATGCTCCCAGTCGCAGATATACAGTCCGAAAAAAGCAAACTCGTCCCCTTCCCTGTCATAAAAGGTCCGGGGATCTGAACCGTTTTTCTCCACGTAATCACTGTCGTAGGTGCCGAAATAGAGTTCCAACGTGAGGTCGTCTTTGGAAAAGGTGTCGGTGTCGGATTTGACGCCC
The DNA here is from genome assembly GCA_947589545.1 of uncultured Oscillospiraceae bacterium. Taxonomy (GTDB): domain Bacteria; phylum Bacillota; class Clostridia; order Oscillospirales; family Oscillospiraceae; genus RUG626. The sequence goes on from CANQBA010000066.1 coordinate 5,895, forward strand.
ATGGGGAGCATATATCCCATATTGCTATTGTATCCAAAGCCTGTCTCAAACCCGGAATGTCTTTCACACCCCGTCAAAAGCATGATCGCGGCCAGCACAGCCATCAGTACGCCGCCGCGGCTCAAGGTTATTTTAACTGTTTTGCGCCTCATACCTGCGGTCTCCTGCATCACAGTATAGAAAGTCTTCAGACGGAATTGCTCCAGGTTCACCATCTCTCCCAGGTCTGAAAGGCGAAGCGCAGGCCGGCGGATTCCCGCTCCTCTCCCCTGTCCGCGAGGCGCCAGCCGGGGAGCGTATCCAGGGCCGGGAAAAAGGCGTCGTTTTCCGCCCGGGCGAAGATCCGCGTGACGTGGGCCCTCCGGCAATAGGGCAGGAGCGCCCGGTAGACGCTCTCGCCGCCGATGACGAAGACCCGGCCGTCCTGCCGGCATTTTTCCAGGGCCTCCTCCACGCTGTGAGCGGTCTCCGCGCCCTCCACGGCAAAGGAGCCGTCCCGCGTCAGCACGATGTTCCGGCGGTTTTTCAGGGGCCGGCCGCCGGGGAAATCCATGAGCGTCTTTCGCCCCACGATGACCGTGCCCCGGCCGGTCACCTCCCGGAAATGGCGCCGGTCCTCGGGGATGACCAGGGTCTGGGTACCGTTTTTCCCGATGCCCCAGTCCGCGTCGGCGGCCACCACCAGCTCCAGATCGTCTCTCATATGGCCACCGGGATCTTCTCGTCAAACTCGTTGTACGTGTACCCCTCCAGCTTGAAGCTGTTGCGGGTAAAGGCGTAGAAATCGGTGACGGATCTGTCGATGATGAATTTCGGCGCGGGCTTCGGCTCCCGGGTCAGGAGCTTTTTCACGATGGCCACGTGCCGGTCGTAGATGTGGGCGTCGGCGATGACGTGAACAAGCTCCCCGGCCTCCAGGCCGGAGACCTGGGCGATCATATAGACCAGCACCGCGTATTGAACCACGTTCCAGTTGGAGGCGGTCAGCATATCCTGACTGCGCTGGTTGAGGATGGCGTTGAGCTTGTTACCGGAGACGTTGAAGGTCATGGAGTAGGCGCAGGGGTAGAGGCCCATCTCGTGAAGATCGGCGTGGTTATAGATATTGGTCATGATGCGGCGGCTGGCGGGGTCGTGCTTTAAGTCGTAGAGCACCTTGTCCACCTGGTCGAACTCCCCCTCGGGGTAGATGTGCTTGATGCCCAGCTGATAGCCGTAGGCCTTGCCGATGGAGCCGTTCTCATCGGCCCAGCTGTCCCAGATGTGGCTGTGCAGATCCTTGATGTTGTTGGACTTGGCCTGCCAGATCCACAGAAGCTCGTCCACGGCGCTTTTCCAATAGGTACGGCGGAGCGTCATGATGGGGAATTCTTTGGAGAGATCGTACCGGTTCACGATGCCGAATTTCTTGATGGTGTGGGCCGGCGAACCGTCGGGCCACCGGGGCCGTACGTTGAGGTTGGTATCCCATACGCCGGAGCTTAAAATGTCCCGGCAGTTGGAGATAAAGATGTTATCTGCCCTGCTCATTTTTCCCGTCCCCTTTGCGAAAACTGTTTGACAAATCCATTATAATAGTGTATCTTAATATTTGCAACAAAAATTTAATGCAGCGGTATCGAAGCGGTCATAACGGGGCTGACTCGAAATCAGTTTGACGGAGACGTCACGTGGGTTCGAATCCCACCCGCTGCGCCAAAAGGAAAATGCCTGAAAACACTGGAGGTTCCAGAGTTTTCAGGCATTTTCGCATTTTGTGGGGTCGGTCCAGGTCAGGCGGGTTTAGGCGGGGGTTATCGTGTAGATATCGTGTAGAGGTTTGGGCCATGGAGGGAATTATCGAGGGATAAAATACACACAAAAAGACGGGCGGCGGTCCTCATACTCCGCGGCTCAGGAGATAAACGCAGTATTGGTTCATGGAAACGCCCTCCTCGCTGGAACGCTGGGCCAGGAGGCGATGCAGGGACTTGGGGATGCGGAGCTTGAACTGACCGCTGTACGCATTAAGGTCAATGGGCTCCGGGATCTCCCGCCCGTCCTCGATGCAAGCCTCAAACCACGAACGCTTGGCGTCCTCCAGGAGCTTAAAACCCTCCTCCACACTGTTGGCACAGGTGGCGCAGCCGGGGAGCTCCGGGCAGTGGAGCGCCCATCCGCCCTCCTCCTTGTCCTCCACGGCCTCCACTCGGTAGGGCAGGGACATGTAATATTCCATATCTTTCATTGAGAATCCTCCTCCATATCCGCTCTGAGCACATCGGCGACGATGGCGATGTAGGCTTTATTGACTGGCGATTTCTTTGGGATCGTGATGGGCATACATCCGGGCTGCGGAAGGTGTAGTGACTGCTGCCGCTCCGCGGTGTACCGGGGGTGTAACCGAGCTTGATGAGAACCTTGTAGAGCTCATCAAACCGCACACCGGGATCAAGCCTTAGTATATCCGCAATCAGCTTATCCAATTGGTTCACGTTCGTACTTCCTCTCTTGTATTAGTATAGCATGGTGTCATATATGGTGTCAAGAGTGTTTGAAAGGAATCGCCGAAATAATCCCCGTCCTCCTGCATATCCCGGCAGAGTCTTTGACAATGTTGGAATCCAATGAAAAAAGGATAAAGCCGCTGCGCCCTTTGGCTTTCTCGAGCGCTCCGCCAGGCTGACAGCCGCCCGTAACCTTTGCGTGGGACGCGCCATATATTGGGGATGAACTGATAGGAAACGACAGTCCTCCGCCGCGCCCGAAATAGGCTTGCGCGGCGGGGTATAACTGATTGCGGCTTTTTCACGCCGGAGAGAGGAGAGACGAACGCTGTGGCCTATACGCGGTTGGGGGAGCTGTTGACCGGCGCGGGACTGATCACCGGCGAACAGCTTCAGCGTGCGCTGGAGGTGCAGAAGACCGGCCATAAGCGCCTGGAGGAGATCCTTGTAGACGAGGGGATCGTCAGTGAACAGCGCCTTCTCGAGACGCTGGAGGCACAGCTGGGCATCGACCTTATCGACCTGAGCAAGCTCCGCATCCCCGTGGAGCTTGCCCAGCTTCTGCCCAGGAGCATCGCCCAAAAGTACACCGTCGTGCCGGTGGCGGTCAACGGTGACGAGCTGGTGCTGGCCATGGCCGACCCGCTGAACTTCGCGGCCATAGAGGACGTGCGTTCGGCCACGCGCAAGCGGGTGACGCCGCGCATCGCCGCCGCCTCGGCGGTGGATCGGGCCATCGCCGCGCTTTACGGCAGTGAAAACGCCGCCAGGGCCATTGAGGAGATGCGCGGCGCGTCCGGCCCCCGGATCGGCCGCCCTGGCCCCCGGGGCGAGGGGCCGGACGGGGAGCTCCAGGCCGCCCCCACCGTGCGGCTGGTCAATTCCGTCATCGAGCGGGCCGTCCTGGAGCGGGCCTCCGATATCCACTTAGAGCCCCGGGCCGCGGAGCTTGCGGTGCGCATGCGCGTGGACGGCCTTCTGCGCCCGGTGCTGACGGTGCCGGGGGATCTTCAGTCGTCGGTGATCGCCCGCCTGAAGGTCATGGGCGGCATGGACGTCTCCGAACGCCGCGTCCCCCAGGACGGGCGCGCCGCCGTGACGGTAAACGGCCGCGACATCGACCTGCGGATCTCCACCCTCCCCACCATCTACGGGGAGAAGACGGTCATCCGCCTGCTGGATAAGTCCGTCCTGCTCCCGGACGCCCGCGCCATCGGCCTGGAGGGGGAGGATCTGGAGCGGTACAACGCCCTTCTGCGCGGCGACCACGGCATGATCCTGATCGTCGGGCCCACCGGCTCCGGTAAATCCTCCACCATGTACACCATGATCCGAAGCCTGAACACCGACCAGGTGAATCTTGTCACCCTGGAGGATCCTGTTGAGTACGATATTGAGGGCGTCAATCAGGTGCAGATCAATGAGAAGACCGGCATGACCTTTGCCGGGGGCCTGCGCGCCATTCTCCGCCAGGATCCGGACATCATCGCCATCGGGGAGATCCGCGACGGGGAGACGGCGGAGATCGCCATGCGTTCGGCCATCACGGGCCATCTGGTGCTCAGCACCATCCACACCAGCGACGCCGTCTCCGCCCTGGAGCGCCTGGCGGACATCGGTGTGGAGCGGTATATGATGGCCGAGGCCCTGAACGGCATCATCACCCAGCGGCTTGTCCGGCGCATCTGCCCGGCGTGCCGGGAGGCGTACCTCCCCGGCGGGGAGGAGCTGGCGCGTCTGGGCATGGAGAGCGCGCCGGGGCTGAAATTCTACCGGGGCCGGGGGTGCGCCGGCTGCGGCCACACCGGTTACCGGGGCAGGACGGCGGCCTTTGAGATCCTCACGCTGGACAGGGCTCTGAGATCCGCCATCGCGGCGGGACGCCACCGGGAGGGGCTGCTGGAGGCGGCCGCCGCCAAAGGCTGTTCCACCCTGAGCGACGCCGTGCGCCGGCTGGTGCTGGGCGGTGTCACCACCGCCGGGGAGGCCCTCCGGGTCATTCGCGCTACGGCGGAAGCGTGAGGAAAGGAGATCTGCCATGACCACCTATAAATACCGCGCCCAGGCCGGGGACGGCTCCACTGTCACCGGTACGGTGGAGGCCTACGACGAATATGAGGCGGTGGTCCGGCTGCGGAGTACCTACCCCATCGTGGAGGCCGTCACCCCGCTCAGGGGCTGGCGCGGGATCGGCCTTGCCCTCCGCGAGCCCCTGTGGGTGGAGGACAAAACGCTGGCCATGGTATCCGGCCAGTTCGCCATCCTGCTGAGGGCCGGCCTGCCCGTGAACCGGGCGGTGGAGCTGATCGCCGGACAGACCTCCGACAGGCTCCTGAAGCGGATCCTCACCGCCTGTGCCGCCGATGTGTCCGCCGGGTACTCCCTGGCCGGCAGTCTGGAGAAAAACGGCCGGAAGATCCCGGCGGTGTTCATCGAGTCCGTCCGGGCCGGCGAGGCGTCCGGCACCGTGGAGGCGTCCTTTGAGGCGCTGAAAGACTATTACGAAAGGGCCCACCGGCTGAAGGCCAGGGTCAGGGGCGCCCTGGCCTATCCGCTTCTCCTGCTGGCCCTGGCCGCCGTGGTCGTGGCCATCGTCATGACGGCGCTGGCGCCCCGGATGACCGGTATGCTCGCCGGCCTGGGCGGACTCCCTCTGCCCACGCGGATGCTGATCGCCATAAGCCGGTTTTTCCAGCGGGGATGGCCCTTTATGCTGGCGGGGGCGGCGGCTGTGAGCTGCGGCCTTATGGCCTATCGCCGCACGGAAAACGGCAGGATCCGCCTCTCCGCGCTGCGGATGCGGCTGCCGGTGCTGGGGCACATCGCCCGGATGAGCGCCGCAGCGCAGCTAGCCAACACCGCCGCCGCGCTCCTGGACGCGGGCCTGCCGCTGGAGCGGGCGATAGACCTCCTTGGCCGCGTGATGGACACGCGCTGTGTGGGCGCGGAGCTGGCGCGGCGGACGCCCCTGCTGGAGGCCGGGAGGCCCCTGGCGGAGGTGCTGGGCCAGATCCGGTATCTCCCCTCCATGCTGGTGGAGCTGGTTCACGCGGGCGAAAACGCCGGCGCGCTGGAGAGCGCCCTGCGCACCGCCGGGGCGTTTTACGACGGCGAGGCCCGACGGGCCTCCGACCGGGCGTTGTCGCTGATGGAGCCTGCCGTCACTGTCGTCATGGGTCTGATCGTCGGTTTTATCGTTATCGCCATCTACATGCCCGTCTTCTCCATGTCCGCCGCCATCGGCGGCTGACCGGGGGCGGGGACGGCATGAGGGCGATTCGAAAAAACCTCAGGGAGGAACCGGAAGAATGGAAAAGATCTTCGCCAGGAGGCGCCCCGGAAAGGGCTTCACCCTGGCTGAACTGCTGATCGTGGTGGCCATCATCGCCATCCTGGCCGCCATTGCCGCGCCTCTTTTCGCGGGCGCGCTGGACAAGGCGAAGGAGGCCGCCTTTAACGCCAACAAGCGCGCCGTCAGGGCCGTCGCGGTCAACGAGCTCCTGACCGACTGGGCGAAATATTCCAACAGGGACACCTATCCCAATTATGAGACGGACGGCTGGAAGGTCACGGCGGATATCTCCGCCAGCGGGGATATCACCGTGGAGATCACCGACGGAAACGGCGCCGTGGAGAGCGCCTACAAGGAGGACGCCGATACGGTCATCCAGGCGGATGGCAGCTACAAGGGCCTGGTCGTCGTTGTGACGGAGGTAAAGGGCGGCTGACGCCTTTCACCGCCAGGCGGGGCGCAAACCCCGAAAAGCAAGGATTTTTTGATGGCTTTGGCGGCCGGACGGACAGCCTGTCCGCCCAGCCGCCGGAAGCAGGGAGGCGCTATGATGTCCTTTCACGCCCTGCCGCCGGCGCTGGCGGCGTATTTCGCGGCCCTCTGCGCCCTGACGGGGGCCTGCATGGGCAGCTTCATCAACTGCTGGGCGCTCCGGTACGCGGCCGGCCAGCGCTGGCCCACGGGCCGCAGCCGCTGTCCCCATTGCGGGCGCGCGCTGGGCTTTTTCGACCTGATCCCCCTGTTCGGCTGGCTTTCCCTGGGAGGCCGGTGCCGCTATTGCCGGGGGCCGATCGGCCCCCGCTGTCCGATGACGGAGGCCGCCGGGGCCCTCCTGTATCTGGCCGCGGGCGTCACCTTCGGCGTGACCTTACATACACTGGAGCTGATGCTGCTGTCGCCGGCGCTTCTGCTGCTGTCGCTGATCGACCTTGACACCATGGAGCTGCCCGGCGGCCCCATGCTCTACGCCGTCGCGGTCTTCCTCCTGTTCCTGCCCGCCCATCCCCAGCCCCCGGAGCGCCTGTGGCGGGGCGTCGCCGCCGCCGCGGCGGTATTCACCGGGATGCTGACCCTGACGCTGGCGATGGATAAGCTCCTGGGCCGGGAGAGCCTGGGCGGCGGCGATCTGAAGCTGATGGCGGTGCTGGCGCTCTACACCGGCCCTTCGGGGATCCTGCTCACGCTGATCGCCGCGTGCCTTTTGGGGTTCGTCACCATGGCGCTCCTGCGGGCCCGGGGCAGGGCGTTTCCCTTCGGGCCGGCCCTGTGCGCCTCCGGCTTTTTCACCGCGCTCTGGGGGGAAGCCGTCATGGACTGGTATTGGACTCTGATGATGAGGTGAGACTATGAAAAAAACACTCGGCGTCGATATCGGCGAGCGTGCCCTCCACGCGGCGGTCTGCCACGGGGAACAGTTGAAGCGCGTCCTGAACGTGGAGCTGCCGGAGGGGCTTGTCCGGGGCGGGCAGATCGTGTCCTGGCAGGCCATGGGCGACTATCTGAGGGAGCTCCGCCGCTCCCAGCGTCTGGGCGTCCGGCGCGTCAGCCTGGTGCTGAACGGGGCGGCGTGCTGCTGCCGCCGGTTCACCACCGCCTATATGACCCATGAGCAGCTGCGCTTCAACCTGCCCTATGAGTTCCGGGACTTTGTGACCGGGGACAAGGACGACTATATTTACGACTACGCCGTGATCGCCGTCAAGGCCGGCGGGGACGGCGCGCCGCGGGATCTGGAGTTGATGGCCGCCGCCGTGAAGCGGTCTTTGATGGCGGAGCTGGAGCGCATGTTCCGCCGCGCCGGTTTCCGGCTCACGGCCGCCGTTCCTGTGGAGACGGCCTACAGCGGCCTCCTCCGCGCCGGCGGCGACAGGGCCGCCCACAGCCACTGCGTCCTGGATCTGGGCCACACCGGCGTGCGGCTTTACATGTATTCCGGGGACGCCTATGAGACGCTGTACACCCTGGAGCCCGGGTGCGGCGCCCTGATCGAAGCCGTGGCGGAGGGGGCCGGTGTGGACGTCCACCTGGCCGCCTCGTATCTGGAGGCCGGCTACAACGGCTGCGCCCGCCTGCCCCGGTGTCTGGACGTCTGCGGCGCCATCGCCGGGGAGGCCGCCAGGGCCCTGAACTTCTACCGCTTCGGCTCAGGCGGGGAACCGAACCACGTCCACATATGCGGCGGGGGCTGCCGCAACGAAGCCCTGGTGGAGACGTTGAAAAGCGTCCTGCCCCTGCCCGTGGAGGATATGTCCGAATGTATGCCCGCCGCAGGCCGGGTGGAGCCTTCGGAGGCCTCCGCCGCCTCCGCCGCCGTTGGCGCGGCCTTACTGCCGGGACGCGCGGCCCCGCCGGACGATCCCCGGGGGATGAAAATGCCCCGCCGCCGCACCCCGCCCGCCAAGCGCGCCATGAATCTGATGCTCCGGGAGAAAAAGCCCTTCCGGCCCTCCCGGTGGATTCCCGGCGTCCTGGCCGTCCTGCTTCTGGCCGGACTTTTCGGCAAATACGCCGTCTACGACCGCTTCGCCGCCCTGAACCGGGCCGAGGCGGAGCTGCGGGAGAACCGGGAGGCGCTGGCGGCGGCGTGGGACGCCTGCGCCGGATACGGGGAGGTGGAGGATCGGTACGCCCACTACTCCTACGCCGGCTTTGACCGCTCCATAGCCGACCGGCTGGACGTGATGGCGCTTTTGGAGCGCCGCGTCTTTCCCGTGTGCCCCGTCACGCGCCTTTCCGTCAGCGGCAAGACCGTCTCCATGACCCTGACGGGCCTCTCCCTGAGCCGGCTGTCCCAGCTGGCGGCGGAGCTGGAGGCGGAACCGCTGGTGGCGTCCGCCACCGTATCCACAACGGGCTATAACGACCGGGACGCCGTCCCCACGGCCGATGTGACCGTACTGCTGGCCGACGCAGATAAGGAGGAGTGACATGCTCAAACGCGTCTTTTCCCGCCGGGAGATCGCGCTGATGCTGATCCTGGCGCTCACCGCGCTGGCGGGGATCTATTTTTACGCGGTGTACTACCCCGTCCGGGATCGGATGGAGGCGATCGCGGCGGAGCGGGAGGATGTGCTTCTTCAGATGGACACGGCCAACGCGCGTCTGGCGCGCTATAACGATATGAAGGCCCAGCTGGAGGAGATTTTCGCCCTGCCGGAGGATCGGCTCACCGTCATACCGGCCTATGACAACCTGCAGGCGCTTCTCCGGCACTTCAACACCGTCTTTGAGGGGCGGGAGCCGGTTCTGATCTTCGACGCCGTAAAGCTGAACGGGAGCCTGGCCCAGCGGACCGTCCGCTTCACCTTCACCGCCCAAGGCTGGGAGCAGGCCCGGGAGACGCTGGCCCGTCTCACCGGCACGGGATACAGGTGTCTGATGGATCCCCTGAGCATCACCCCTGCGGAGGGGGACGGGGAGGATCCCGGCGGCGTACAGCGCTCAGCGCTGAAGGTCACGGGCTCCGTCACCTTTTACGAGCTTGTGAGCTGACGGGGAGGGGAGGGAGAACCGTGGATCCGCGTGAAAAATCAAAGGAAAAGGGCTTTGCGTTGTGGGAGGTTCTGGCGGTGGCTGCCATCGTCGCCCTGCTGCTGACCGTCGCCGTCCCCTCTGTGCTGGACTATGCCCGGAAGATCAAACTGACGGAGCTGGACGGCGGCGCTATGGCCCTCTATATGGCCGCCCAGAACCGTCTGAACGCCATGATCTCCGCCGGGGAGGACATCGACCGCGCCCTGGAGGGCCGGGAGCCGGCCCGGACGGCGGCCCCGGACGGGACGGCGAGGCGGTTCGTGTCCAACGCGGCGGGCGGCGCAGGCCGTTTCGCCGGCCTCCTGCCGGCCCTGTCTGTGGATCAGGCGCTTTTGGCCCACAGCTGGACGGTGGAGTACGACGCCCTGACCGGCGCTGTCTACGCCGTCTGGTACTGGGAGGCGGAGGGCTTTGACTACCGTGAGGTCATGAACCGCCCGGAGGAGGGGGGACCCGGCTATGACAGGGCCGCCGACCTGACCCTCCGGGAGAACCGCGCCCGGGAGGGGCTCATGGTGGGCTTCTACGGAGGCGACGGGGTGGAGCGGGACGGCGTCCGGCGGATGCCCCCCTTCGATATGACCGTCGTCAACGGCGAGGAGCTGGCGCTGGAGATCGTGACCCACGCCCCCGCCGCTTCGGACGGCGGGATCGACGGCGGGGAGTATCTGGTGGATGTGAGCGTCAACGGCTTCAGCCTTCTGACCGGCCAAAGGCTGAGCCCGGAAAATACGGGCCGGGTGGTGCTGGACACGCTGAAGGGCGGCTATGCCCGCGCCGCCGTCAAAACCGACGGGACCGGCTTTACCGTCGGCGCGCCCTACAAGATCTGGCGGGAGGAGGCCCGGAAGGAGGGCGTGACCCTGCCCCTGCCCGGCGCGGATATCCTGCTCACCGTGACCCTCCGCCACGCCGGCAACGCGTATCTGCCCCGGGTGATGAAGGCCTCCTGCAACAGCCTTTTCGCGGGCGTGGACGGCAAGACCGCCCTGATTGGCTGGGGCCGCCATCTGCAAAATCTGGATTGCGGCGTCTCCGGCGTCAACGACGGGAGCAGCGGCCCCGGCGGCTCCGACGCCGTCACCGTCACCGCCGCCCGGCAGATCGCCGATATCGACTTCAAGGGCGCGTGGGACGCCGTGTACGGCTATGAAGAGCTCCTTTTCACGCCCATCACCAATCACAGCCTGACCGGATACGACGGCGGCAGCTTTACCGTCCGCTATCTCAACGCGGGCATGGATCGCGACGAGTTTACCGGGGAGCGGATCAACTCCGGGCTGTTCGCGGCGGGCTATGAGCTGATGCTGGAGGACATCGAGCTTGTGAATCCCAACGCCGACGGCTATTGCGCCGGGGCGCTGATCGGAAGCGCCGGGCCCATCGCCATCGAAAACTGTCACGCCTACCTGGACGCTCAGGGCATCCGGGACGCTGTGGAGGGGCGGCTCTCCATCCGGGGCGAAAACGGGGGCTCCATGTCCGGGGCCGGCGGGCTGACGGGCATCACCTACGGCACGCAGATCCGAAATTCCTCCGCCTCCCTGGTGGTGGAAGGGCTGAACGCCGGCGGGCTGGTGGGCTGGGGAACGGGCGGCGGTATTTGGGGAAGCTATGCGGCGGGGCATATCACGGGGACGCGGTTTGCCGGCGGACTGATGGGCGACGGGGAGGACGTGAGCGTCACCCACAGCTATGCCGCCGGTATTCTCTCCTGCGTCGACGGGGCGCGGGCCGGCGGGGTCGCCGGGAGCGGGAGCCTCACCGTCACGGATTCCTACGCGGCGGCGCTCTTTATCGGCCGCAAGCCCGGAAGCGCCGTTTACGGCGTCTGCCCGGAGACCGCCGCCAGATTTATCCGGCAGGACGGCGTGACCTACGCGGAAAATTCCGGTACGCCCGCCGCGCGGGCGGATCCCGCGTCCCTGGGCCTTGCCGGGGAAGGCTGGGAGCTCCGGTCGGAGAAGACCTCCACCCTGGCCTACCGTCTGACGGAGGAGACACGCCGGCTGGCCGTGTACCCGTATCCGCGCCCCGACACCCAGACCGTCCACTACGGCGATTGGCTGGAGTGGAGCAGCGCCGTCCCGGCGCGCCTCGAGGGGGGCGGCGGCCCATGAAAAGTCTGAAAAGCAAGCTGGCCTCCCGCCGGGGGGCCTCGCTCCTCCTGGCTATGCTGGTGTTCCTGCTGTGCGCCCTGGCGGGCACGGCGGCCCTGGCGGCCGCCTCCGCCGGAGCGGGCCGGTATACCCATATGCGGGAGGATCAGCGGAAGTATCTGGCGGTGGCCTCGGCGGTGGAGCTTTTAAGAGGCGAGCTGACGGAGAACCGGTTCCGCGCCGTCCTGGAGACTACCGAGACGGTGACCTACAGAGACTGGCCCATTGTGGAGAACACCGTCGTCAGTCAGGCCGTCCCCCTTGACTATGGCTTCTATCCCCTGGCGGGCGGCGGAGGAGAGGCCGCGTCTACCGTCCTCGGCGGCCTGCTGGAGGACTATTTTGTCCGGGAGGCCTCGAACCTGCTCCGGGACACGGGGGAGACGGAGGGGCCGCTGAAGGCCGCGCTCACCCTGCGCCTGCGGGGCCTTGCGGACGTCCGGGTGGAGGTCGCCGCCGACGCTTTTGACGTGACCATGCTCATGTATATCCCCGAGGACGGGGGACGGGCGTACTGTACCGCCGTGACGGTTCCCGGCGTAAGCGCCCTCAAGCCCGGAAAACCGGCGGCGGAAAGCCCACAGGAGGCAGGCGGCAAGCTGATCCGGGAGATCGTCCGCGTGGATGAGCTCACCGTCGCCTGGAACGGGGCGTCCGCGGTGATCGCCGCCGTCCGGCCGGAGGAGGTTTTATCATGAAAAGGAATACCTTGAGACGCCGCGCCTGCGCCGGAGAGACCCTCGGCGAGGTGCTGGCTGCCCTGCTGCTGGCGGCCCTCTCCGCGCTGACGCTGGCCGGGACAGTCCTGCCGGCGGGGCGGATCGATCTGTCCGTCCGGGAGGCGGACGAGAGCTTCTACAAGAGCGTCTCCGCCCTGGAGCGGTGGGAGGGGACAGGAACCGCCGGGAGCCTGTCCGTGACGGCGGTGAGGGCGGACGGAACGGGCTTTTCGGCGGAGATCCCCGTTCTGGTCTATGAGGAGGGCGGCATGATCGCGTATCAAAAAGCGGGGGAGGGGACGCCATGAGACGGCGCTCACGGGCGCGCCGGGGCTTCACCCTGGCCGAGACACTGGTGTGCGCGGCGCTCCTGATCCTGGTATCCGTGGCGGGAGTCACGGTGACCGCCGCCGTTCTCAACGCCAAAAGCGCCATGACGGAGGCGGCCAATTCCCAGACGCTGATCTCCACGGCCCTGGACGCCCTGGCCAACGAGCTGCGCTTCGGCCAGGAGCTCCGCTTTGATCCGGACACGGGGGAGCTGACAGCCCTGACCAGCGCCGTCTTTGGCGCGGGGACGTGTTTTTCGGTGGAGGAGGGGATCGTCACGGCCCGGGCCGCCGGGGCGGAGGGGGAGACAGTCCGGCGCTATGAACTGCTGCCCCGCCCCCTCTACGCGGGGCTGAAGGTCACGGAGCTGAACGTCACGGCGGACGGGGACGGTTTCGTCACCATCGCCGTCGCCGTGGCGGGCCGCCGGGATGTTTACAGCCGCGCCGTCACGGTAAGGCCCCTCAACAGGGGATAATAAACATCCACCGGCGAAGCCGGTGGTTTTTCACATGCGGGCAAAGCCCTATGTTCCTCGCGGACACGTCAAACGTGTAAGTACGGTCTGCCAACTGCGTAGGACTGTTACTTGCGGCCCGTAAACGGGCTAACGGCGGGGATCCTTAATTGTTCCCCCAGTTCGTCTTCCTTTAGCTGGTTCCTGACATACTCTGCAATTCGGCTCTCGTTCTTTCCTACCGTGTCCACATAATACCCCCTGCACCAGAATTCTCGATTCCTGTACTTGTATTTTAACTCGCCGAATTGCTCATACAGCATTGTACTGCTTTTTCCCTTTAGATACCCCATAAAACTCGATACTGCTATCTTCGGTGGTATCTCTACCTGCATATGGATATGGTCAGGACACGCTTCTGCCTCTATGATCGTTACTCCTTTCCATTCGCACAGCTGTCGCAGTATTTTTCCTACCGCCTCTTTCTTTTCCCGATAAAAACACCTGCCTCCTGTACTTTGGCGCAAACACGATATGGTATTTGCAATTCCACTTTGTATGTGATAAACTGTTTACGTCATTCATTCCCATATGAATGTCTCCCTGTTAGTTTTTTCATGCAGTTGCCAGACCGCATGTTTATTCTAACAGGGATTCTTCCTCATCGCCATAGGCTCTTTTGAACCACTCGTTTAACGAGTGGTTTTCAGTTTACAAATGAAAGGGGGATCCGGCGGATCCCCCTCAGTCTGTCAAAAAACCACCTCACGCCCAGCGTAAGCGGGCGTATGGGTGGCCGAAAATAGAAAATATGGTAG
>CANQBA010000067.1 GCA_947589545.1 uncultured Oscillospiraceae bacterium
ATATTCATCGGAAAGATCTACACCATCCTTGATCTCGGCGTTAACCGCCGGAGGATCCACTACGGTACCGACATCGCCAGTATCACCCTCCAGCGCGTAGATCACGTCCACCGTCACATCGGCGGCGGGCATGGTGAAGGTATACTTGCCGTCCGTGCCCTCGTGCACCGTGGGGGCCTCGACCCCTTCGGTCTTGGGCGTGACGGTCACGCCGGACACCGTGAGGCCCTCCGGGACGCTGACGGTCAGCGTCACCGTGTCGCCGGAGAAGGCATGGTCGGAGCTGGCGGTTACAGTGTCCACAGAGGGGAACACGCCGAAGTAACCGTGCCAGATGTCCTCGGTCAGAGCGCGGTACTCGCCCCCGTTCTCAAGGACGGCTTCTCTGGCGGCGGCCTCATCCTTGACGTAGCTGTAGGGGGCCGTCGCGTAGGGCGCGGGGCTGTTGAGCTCGTGCGTGAGGGACTCCACCACGTAATCCGCCACGGAGTGGGAGAAGTGGCCGCCGGTGATGAAATCGGGGCAGGCTTCAAGATACTCTTCGGTGGCGACATACACGCCGTCTTTGCCGGGATCAGCCGCGAAGATGCCGCCCTCGATGGACAGCGCCGCTGTCTCTGGATTCAAGCGGTTGTACGGTGCGTACAGGAAGTAATCTTTTCCGTTCTCGCTGTGGACGTTGACTTCGGTACCCTCGCCGATTGTCATTTCTACACTGCTCGAGTTGATACTGCTTAATTCAATTCCGATCACGCGGTTTTCGCCCACCGCATTGTCACTGGATACATCAACGGTGAAGCCTTTGATATCCAGCGTTCCCCCTCCGGCGTAAATCCCCACGGCTCTGTCAGCGCTTTTCGCATTGGCATCTGTATGTGTCTCGTGGACCTTGAGAGAGCCGCTGGTGATATTGACTACCTGTCTGTCATCCTTCATATAGCCGCAATAGATACCGTAGATCAATCCGAAGTTCCTGTTATTGGGGCTGATTCCTTCCACCAGAATCTCGCCGCCGGAGACATTGACGGTTCCGCCGGCATACGAATCAGCGCTGACACCCGGGGCCGCTCCGACCCAAATGCCCGTAAACACACCCTTGATCTTGCCGCCATAGATGTTCACTGTACCTTCAATTTTCGGGTTCTTACGACTGGTACTGCCCACGCCGCTGGGACCTTTGATGTCCGCGCCATCATAGATATTGACCGTTCCGCCGTGGCACGAAACGCCACACTCAGAAGATCCCCCTGTGGCGCTGATGACGCCGCCGGTGATATTCACCGTGCCGCCGGTAGTGTATACGCCGGAGCCGCCTCCAAAAATGGTGCCGCTGCTATTGTTCGTCTTGATGCTGCCGCCGGTAATATTCAGCGTTCCGTTCTCACAGAAAACAGCCGCCTTATTGTTTTGTATGCTTTCAATCTCCACATCGCCGCTGAAGTCGACGGTACCTCCCGCCACATATACGCAGCCCTCGGTACTGATACTGCTGGAGTTGCGGAAGCGGCTTCCGGGGTCGACCTTCGCCGTGGCGCCTTCCGCCACATAGATGCCGATTTCTTCCTCCGTAAACTCGCCGCCGGTGAAGCTGCCGCTGCTGCCCGCGGCGAGGTAGACACCGTAATGGGGATAGGAACCGGAGGTTGCCCCGAAAGTAATCGTGCCGCCGGTCATATTGACAGTGCCGCCGTCCACATACACGCCGGACGAGCCAACCTCTTGAGTTTTCTCTCCAATCGTAGTCCTTACGCCGTCAATATGTTTGATGGTGGCGCCCTCGCCGATGTTCAGCGTTGCACCGGAAGCGACGGTGACGGTCCTCAAGCTGTCCAAAGATGTGATCGTGCCGGGTTTGGTGTTCTGGACTGTGCCGTTTTGGAGGGTCAGCGTGCCCTCAACAAGGATCACTTTCCCGGCGGCGGTCAGGGCGTGTCCCTCCAAATCCAGGGTAAGTTCTTTGCCGGATTCTACCGTCAGAGCTTCGTCCAGGGTCAAATCGCCCTTGACGCTCACGGTCTGACCGGTCGTTGCGGCGTCCAAAGCCGACTGGATAGAATAATATCCTTGATCCCCAATGCATGCGATGGGCGCGGTGTATTCCGCCTCGTTTGCAAGGGAGCTTCCCGCGACGGTGATATTCGCTCCTGTGCCATTTTTTAACTTCATGCCGCCGGGTACCTCGGGAATGCCGTCTTCCGGGGCTTTTTTGATCACCAGTTCGTCGCTGCCGGTGATGCCGCCCAACTCGGCGGCGATGTCCTCCAGCTTTTCGGCCACGCCGTAAGCACCCTCGCCGTTCTTCTGCGCCGCAATAGAGCCGGAGCTGACCAACTTGAGGAAATCCTCCTCCCCTGTCTCCTCGAAGGGCTTCTCAAAAATACCGGCATTGACGGTCAGACTGCCGGGCTCGGAGGCGCTGACAGTGCGTTTGAAGGTGCCGCCGTTGACGGTCACCGTTCCGCCGGTGACATTGACCTTGCCGGCCGCCTCATAGCGCGCGTTGCCGAATGTACCGCCGTTGACGGTCACTTCACCGCCGCTGACGGCAAGACCGCCGTTGAATTCGCCGTCGTTCAGCGTAACCGTACCGCCGTTGACGGTGACGACCTGTTTAGCGTACTCCGACACCTGCTCGTCGCGCATGTACGGACCTTTCGCGCTGTTGACGACCAGCTCGCCCTCATTGACTGTGATCGCCGTAAATCCGAAATTCTTGTCGAGAGTGACTTTACCACCGTTGACGGTGACGTCCAAGCCGTTTCCAGTTGTGTTGCCGCTTCCGTTCACCGTTCCGCCGGTGACATTCAGCTTGCCGCTGAAGCCGCAACTGTCAATGTTCAGAGTGCCACCGCTGACGTTCAGCACGGTATGTGCGCTATCCCCGCTTGTGAGGAATCTGGCGAAGTAGCCATCCATGGTGAGCGTACCGCCCTGAACATCGAAGAGCTTTTCGTTGGAGTAAGTCAGGTAATAATAATAATACCCTCCACTAGACCTGACGCTTGACGTATACGTAATGTCAAGACCGTCGTTGATGACCAAAGGTCCCTCAATGGTCGTGCTGCCGACGAGGGTCACCTTAGCGGTCTTGGCCGCAACGGCGGCGTCCCAGCCCTCCATAAAGTCCGAATAATAAGTCTTTGTTCCATCAATCTCAACGCAGACGATGGATACGCCAGACTCATACGTGGGATTGCCCGCCGCCAGGGCCATAGCCGGCGCCAGCGCCGCCACCATGGCTATTGCCAGCAGGATCGCCAGAAGCTTGGAAAATCGTCCTTTCATATGCTAACCTCCTGTTTGAAAATGTGCACTTTTTCAAACTCGCCTGTCGAATTTGAAAACAGTTTTATTATATATTGTCCTGGCCGCTTTTGCAAGAAAAAAATACGTATAAATGTAAGGAAAAATGTGTTTGGAAAAGTACACCTTTTCAAACAAATTTTCCGTGCAAAATACTCACCCCATTTGTTGGCGGGATACCGCGCCGCCTGACAAATGGGGTGAATTTCGGTTTACAGGGATATGTTTGCCTTACAGATTTGCCTTGATTTTCTCGATCATCTCCGCGTATTCCGCGTCGGTCAGGAATTTCTCTCCGGGATTCATGGCGAAGACGCCGCCCCACTCGTACCCGTCCTTATATTTGGGCACCAGGTGCATATGCAGGTGACAGCCGGTGTCGCCGTAAGCGCCGTAGTTGAGCTTGTCGGGGTGGAAGGCCGCGTGGATGGCCCTGGCCGCCCGGTTCACGTCGGCAAAAAAGGCGTCGCGTTCCGCGTCCGTGATGTTCACGATCTCGCTGACATGATCCTTATAGGCCACGATGCACCGGCCCGGGTGGGACTGCTCCTTGAAAAGAATGAGCTGGGAAACGGACAGATCGCAGATCTTGATGCCGAAGGCCGCCAGAGGCGCGCCGCCTACGCAGTACCCGCAGTTTTGATCCTTCATGGTGAGAGCTCCTTTCAATTTTTCCCTTTATGTTTTCTGTCCTGCCTGCTGACCTTCACCACCACCGTGATCTCGTGCCCGCAGGACGGACAGTGACAGCCCTTTTTCAGCCCCCTGAACAGCGCCGAAAGCTCCACGGGGCCGCCGCACCAGGGGCAGTGGAGCCGCCAGGCATTCAGGATAAAGTAGCACGCCAGCGCCCCGGCGGCCGCCGCGAAAAACCACTTGTCAAAGACCCCCGCCACCAGGAAAACGGCGAAGGCCACCATGAACACATACGCCAAAATGATCTCAAAAAACCGAATGACCCTCATGACCGCGCTCCTTTCCAAACCTTGGCGGGCGTCCCGCACTCCTATTTTACCGCCATCTGTCTGTCAAGTCAACTAATTTTTCGACCCTATCCGCCTCCGCTTTCGCGTTTTTGTCTCTTTCCCCGGGGGCGGAATTGTTTTATAATTTTAGTACTGATATCTTTTTATTCGGGGGAGCAACGATCATGCCGTCACCCATTACCCTGCGGCTGGCCCGGCCCGAGGACGCGCCGGCCCTGCTTGAAATTTACGCCTGGTATGTGGAAAATACCACCGTGACTTTTGAGTACGAGGTACCCAGCGCGGCCGAATTTGAAAGCCGCATCCGCCGCACCCTGGCCCGTTACCCCTATCTGGTGGCGGAACGGGACGGTGAGCTCCTGGGCTACGCCTACGCCGCCCCCTTCCGGGAGCGGGTGGCCTACGCCTGGTGCTGTGAGGCCAGCGTCTACGTCCGCCGGGACATGCACCGCCTGGGGATCGGCCGTATGCTCTACCAGCAGCTGGAAAAGTATCTGCGCGCCCAGAACGTGGCCAGTATGGACGCCTGCATCTCCTACCCCAACAAGGACAGCATCAAGTTCCACTCCAGCCTGGATTTTGAGCGGGTGGCCCGGTTTTCCAAGTGCGCCTTCAAGATGGGCCGCTGGGTGGACATCGTCTGGATGCAGAAGATCCTGAAGGAGTCCGACACGCCCCCCGACCCCTTCATCCCCTTCCCTGACCTCAAAATGTAGAGGCCCAATTATATATTTAAATAGTTGCGGCGCCCCTTTCGGGGCGCCGCATCAGCTTGTCAAAAAACTCAAATTCAATATTTTTTCCGGCGACATGTGCGTCGGAAAAAATCCCTTTTGATCCGCTATGTTTTTTGCCTTTCGGTTCGTCTTACATGCCCTTGTGATCTAAGTACCTGGTGACGACGGCGGCGATCTCGCCGCGGTTGGTGGTGTCGTCGGGGGCAAGCCTGTTGCCGTCCTTGCCGTTGACCACGCCGGCGCTGACGGCCCAGTTGAAGGCGTCCTTCACCTCGCCGGCCACGGAGGCGGCATCGGCAAAGCCCCGGAGCTCGTTGTCGGCCACGGCGGGCTTGCCCGCGGTGCGGTACATCATGACCACCAGCTCCGCGCGAGTGATGTACGGGTCGTCGTCTGTATCGGGATAGCCCTCGTTGATGCCCAGCGGCTCGGCCCAGGACAGGCCGGGATAATACCACGGGGCGTCGCCGGGGGTGGTGTCCACGCCGGACGCGCGGGCCAGGATGGTCACCAGCTCGCGGCGGCTTGTGGCCTTATAGGGGCTGAACGCGCCGGTACCGGTGCCCTTCATGATGTTCCGGTCGAGCACCTCCTGGACGTTCCCGGCAAACCAGTCGCCCTCCTTCACGTCGCTAAAGACCTCCACGGCGTTGACGCGGTTGGCCTCGGCCTCCACCTTCGCCTTCTGATCTTCGGCCTCCTTCTGCTCCTTGACCTCCACGGTCATGCCGCAGTCCAGGCACTTGCCGTTCACAAAGACATGGACGGCCTTATCGGCCTCCAGGCCGCAGGACTCGCAGACGTGCCAGTGGCAGGCGCTGCTGCCCTCCCAGGCGGCAGACCAGCTGTGGATGTGGGCCTCCACCTCCACGGGCTCCTTCTCGCCGCAGACGGTGCAGACCTTGTCCTGGTAGGTGTGTCCGGACTTCTGCTGCCTGGCGCCGCAGGCGCACTCCTTCCAATGGCCGGCGCTGTCGTGCTTGAGCGTATCGTAGGCGTGGACGTGCTCGCCCTGCAGCGCGGGGATCGCCTCTCCCTGCAGCAGGACGGCGCCGCAGCCCACACAGCAGGTGTCGCCGGTGTAGCCGTCGATGCCCACCTGAGCGGCCTTGGCGTTGGTGACCCTGGTGCCGCCCACATGGACGTTGGAGGTGGCGCCGTAAGCCTCGCCGCAGAGGGCGCATTTGGCGCCGCTGGCGCAGGTGGCGGTGCCGCCGGTGTGCTTCTCCGTGACGCCTCTGTCGCCGCAGGAGCACTCGTGCCAGTGGCCGTTGCTGTCGTGCCGGAGGATGTTGTAGACATGGGTGTGGCTGGCCTGGAGCACAGGACGCGTCATGCCCTTGATGAGCACCGCGCCGCAGGCGACGCAGACGGTGTCGCCGGTGTAGCCTTCGGCGGTGGCGGTAGCGGCCTTCTCGCCTACGATCCTGGTGCCGCCCACATGGGTATCGCCGGCCTTGGCGGTCTTGACGGTGACGCCGCACTTGGTGCAGGTGGCATAGCCGCGGCAGTCGACCGCACCCAGGGTGTGGGCCTCCACCTGCTTCTCGGTACAGCCGTGGCCGTTGCAGGTGTGGGCGTGGGTGTCGGCGTCCTCATTGATCCACGCGCCGAAGCTGTGGGTATGGGCTGTCTGGCCCCCCGGGCCGGGGGCGGCGCTGTCGTTCTTGACGCTCTTGACCACAACGCCGCAGACGGCGCACTGATAGTTGGTGTAGCCCGCGGTGTTGACGGTCTTGAGCTCATGCTGTGCCGTAAACTCGTCGTTGCATCCGGGGTTCAGGCACTTCTTGGTATGGTACGCCTCGCTGCCGCGCCAGGTGCCGTAGTTGTGGCGCTTCTGGCCCTCCCGGGCCAGGTTGCCGCACTGGCAGTAGAGGTCCTCCGTGCAGTACTGACGGGGCGCCGTCATGGTGCTCTCACTGCAGTTGACGCTGCGGGAAGCGCCGCAGATGGAGCAGACCTCCCTGTGGGTGAAGGCGCTGGTTTTGCCCTCGATTTTCCAGCTGTGCCGGCACCTGGAGGGGTCGTTGGCGGGCCTGGTATAGCCGCAGGTGGCGCACTTGTCGCCCACGAAATCATGGGCGTACTCGCCGGTGACGGCGGAGCAGTTGGCGCACCGGAGCCAGTGCTTGCTGTTGTCATAGTGCCAGGTGGAGCCGAAGACGTGGCCTGTGGCAGCCTCCACAGCGCCGCACTTCTCACAGTGCCTGCCCGCGCCGCAGTCCCCGTTGTCCGCCACCCAACGGTGGCCGGTGGCCGTCATGCCGGAGGCGACGGTGCTCTCCGTCTGGCAGACGGTGCAGATGACCACCTTGTAGCCGGCCTCGGTGCAGGTGGGCTCAACGGTCTCCTTTACAGCCCAGGTGTGGTTGCCCCGGGCGGGGATGTTCACCGTGGTCTTCTCCTGGCAGTAGGCGCAGGTGTCCACCCGCGTGCCGCCGCCGGTGCAGGTGGAGCTGCCCACGATGGCCCCCTCGATCCAGCTGTGGCCGCCCGGCGTGGTCTCCACGGCCTGGCAGACGGAGCATCTTTTCTCCGTGGTCTTATGCTCGGGGCACTCGCTGTCGTACTCCGTGACGACCCAGCTGTGCGTCCCGCCGGTCTTTTCAAAGCTCCCCCCGGACAGCGGACGGAACGCGCTGTATTCCTTGGCGCCGCAGACGGAGCAGGTTCTTGAGGACGCCTCGCATCTCCCGTAATAGCAGGTGTCCTCCACGTTGGTATATACCGGCCCCCAGCTGTGCCGCCCGTTGCAGCCGCCGTCCGCCGACGCCGGCAAGACGATCAGCCCCGCCAGCATGACCGCCGTCAGAGCGGCTGACAGCATTTTGTAAAGCTTCCTTTTCATGGATATCTCCCCCTTTCGGATGAGGATCAGGCAAAGTACCCCCTTCGCCTGATCCCTCACTCTCATTCTACTATGCCGTTAAAATATTGTCAATATGGGATCTGAAAATATTTCGGCGGAGAAACCGCCATTTTTTACCTTATTTTCGTGGAAAATTCGCATTTATTGAATTGAATCGTTCGCGATTTATGCCGTGAAAGCGCCCCGGCGGAAAAAATCTTCCCGGCGGAGGCCGGGAAGAAAAAGCTTAAAAAATTTTTTGAAAAAACGCTTGACAAGCAAAAGTATTTATAGTATAATACAAATCATACGGATGAAATAAACCGAACGAACGCCTCTTTCCCCTTCTCATCCCTGGCGTAGACGCCCGCGTGCTCCAGCACCTTGGCGAACACCAGGCCCGTCTCATACTCCACGATCTCCATGGCGTTGTCCGCCGTGACGGCCCCATACTTCGTCCTGAACCCCTCCGCCCAATCGGCGTGCTTTTCTGTAAGAGGGTCTGCTCTCAGGTCACGGCCATCCGCCAGGGCGGCGGCCAGGGCGTGGAGCTCATCCTTCAGGCGAGCGGGCAGGACGGCCAGGCCCATCACCTCGATAAGGCCGATATTCTCCTTCTTGATGTGGTGCAGCTCCGCGTGGGGGTGGTAGAGTCCCAGGGGGTGCTCCGGGGTGGTCAGGTTGTTGCGCAGCACCAGATCCAGCTCAAAGTCCGTCCCCCGCCGTCTGGCGATGGGGGTGATGGTGTTGTGGGGCTCGCCGTCCGTCTCGGCGTAGATGACGGCGCTCTCGTCCGTATAGCCGCGCCAGGCCGTAAGAATTTTGTCCGCCAGGTCGATAAGACGGGCGGGCTTGGCGGAGCGCACCCTGATGACGGACATGGGCCACCGGACGATGCCGGCGGTCACGTCCTCAAAGCCGGGGAACACGACGGGCGTCTCGATGGGCGCCCGCTCCATGGCGAACTCATAGTGCCCCCCCTGGAAGTGGTCGTGGGCCAGGATGGAGCCGCCCACAATAGGCAGATCGGCGTTGGAGCCCACAAAGTAGTGGGGGAACTGGCCCACAAAATCCAGCAGCTTGGCAAAGCAGGCCCGGTCTATTTTCATGGGCACATGCTCACGGTTGAAGCAGATGCAGTGCTCGTTGTAGTAGACGTACGGGGAGTACTGCAAAAACCAGGGACTGCCGTTTATCGTGATAGGCACCGTCCGGTGGTTCTGCCGGGCCGGGTGGTTGAGCCTGCCGGCATAGCCCTCGTTTTCGGCGCACAGCTGGCACCGGGGGTAGGCGGAGGCGGGCAGATTCCGCGCCGCCGCGATGGCCTTGGGATCCTTTTCCGGCTTTGACAGGTTCACCGTGATGTCCAGCCGCCCATACTCCGTGTCCGCCGTCCACTTCATATCCCGGGCGATCCGGTCCCGGCGGATGTAGTTGGTGTCCTGGGAGAATTTATAATACCAGTCCGTGGCCGCTTGGGGGCTTTGGGCGTAGAGGGCCCGGAATTTTTCGATGACCTGAGCGGGCCTTGGCGTCAGCCTGCCCATGAGGGCGGTGTCCAGGAGATCCCGGTAGTCCGTGGAGTCGCCGGGGATCACGCCGCGGGCATAGGCGTCGTGGGTCAGCTCGTCCAGGGTGGCGGCCAGGTCGATATCCCCCCAGCTCTTGCCGGGGTCGGCGTAGGAATCAATTTTCAGCATCTCCAGCACGGCGTTGGTGGCCCAGATCTTCTCGGATTCGGTGATCAGCCCCGTCCGCAGGGCGTAGGTCACAAGCTTGGATACGGCTTCATTGATCATGTTCCCGCCTCACTTCTTATACCCATAGGGGTGGTTTTTGTGCCACGCCCAGGCGGTGGAGATGATGGTGTTGAGGTCGGCGTACTGAGGATCCCAGCCCAGAACGGTCTTGGCCTTCTCGGAGGAGGCCACAAGCCGCGCCGGGTCGCCGGGACGGCGGGGGCCGATCTCGGCGGGGATGGGGTGTCCCGTGACAGCGCGGGCCACGTCCACCACCTCCTTGTTGGAGAAGCCCACACCGTTGCCCAGGTTGAAGACGTTGTTCTCCCCGCCGGCCATCAGGTAGTCCAAGGCCAGAATATGGGCCTGGGCCAGGTCCGTGACGTGGATATAGTCCCGGATGCAGGTGCCGTCGGGGGTGGGATAGTCCTCCCCGTGGATGGTCAGCTTTTCCCGCTGGCCGTTGGGGACCTGGAGGATAATGGGAATGAGGTGCGTCTCCGGGTCGTGGGCCTCGCCGATCTTCCCGGAGGGGTGCGCGCCGCAGGCGTTGAAGTACCGCAGGGCCACATAGCGAAGTCCGTGGGCCTTGGAGCACCAGCCCATCATCTTCTCCATGCTGAGCTTCGTCTCGCCGTAGGTATTGGTGGGCCGGGTGCGGTCCGTCTCCAGGATGGGCACCCGCTCCGGCTCGCCGTAGGTGGCGGCGGTGGAGGAGAAAACGATCTTGTCCACGCCGTGGGCTGTCATGGCGGATAAGAGCACCATGGTGCCGTGGAGGTTGTTGTCGTAGTATTTCAGGGGGTCGCGCATGGACTCCGCCACCTGGGAGCAGGCGGCGAAGTGGATCACGCCGTCGATCTTCTCCGCCTGGAACAACACGTCCAGGGCCTCCCGGTCCCGGATGTCCAGCTTGTAGAACCGGGCCTTGGGGTGGACGGCCTCCCGAAAGCCGGTCTGGAGATTGTCGGCCACCACCACGTCGCGGCCCGCCTCACAGAGCTCCCAGACGGTGTGGGAGCCGATGTATCCTGCTCCGCCAAGGACTAAAATTGCCATAAAATGTACCTCCCATCAAATTTTTCAGGAAACGGGCCGGGCGTCCGGCCCCGGAAAGCTCGCTTTTTCAGCCCTTTCGGCGCGCTCACACGATGGCCGCGCCGCCGGTGGGGCGGATGCGGAGCAGGTGGCAGGCGCCCGGGCCGAAGACGGCCTCCATGCCGGCCTTGAAGCCGTCTACCATATCCTCGGGAACAAAAGCCTGAATCGTCCCGGCAAAGCCGCCGCCGTGGACGCGGATAGCCCCCTTCCCCGCCAGGAGCTCCCGGCCCAGGGCCAGGGCCAGGGACACGGCCTGCTTTTCCGGCTTTTCCGGGGACCAGATGTTTTGCAGAAGCGTCTCGGAGGACAGGCCGGAGGCGCTCACAAGGCGCAGAAATTCGTTGAAATCGCCCTTTTGCAGGGCCTCCGCCTCCTGCGCCGCCCGCCGGTCGTCGGCGTAGAAGTGCATGGCCCGCAGTACGGCCCTGTCGCCGCATTTTTCCCGCAGAGCGGAGAGAGCGGCGCGGAAGTCCGCCTCCGGCACCTCCCGGAGCCAGCGCTTGCCGAAATACGCGGCCACGGCCCCCATCTCGTGGGGGATGGCGGCGTAGTCGCCGGTGAGGTCGGCGTGGTCGGAGCGGGTGTCCACGATGCACAGCACGTGCCCGGAGGCGGCGAAGTCGTAGCCCACCGGGGTGATGGCGGGGTTCACCGGGTCTTTAAAGTCGATGGCCACCGCGCCGCCCACGCTGGAGCCCATCTGATCCATGAGCCCGCAGGGCTTGCCGAAGTAGACGTTTTCGGCGTACTGGCCGATCTTGGCGATGGTCACGGCGTCCAGCCGCCCGTCACAGCACAGGGCGTTCAGGATGTTTCCCACCAGCACCTCAAAGGCGGCGGAGGAGGAAAGGCCCGAGCCGGACAGCACCGTGGAGACGGCGCAGGCGTCGAAGCCGGAGATCTGACAGCCCAGGTTCCTGATCCCCGCCGCCACGCCCCGGATGAGGCCGGCGGTGGTGCCGTACTCGGCCTTTCGCGGCTCCAGATCCGAAAGCTCCACGGTGACGGGCGGGTACCCGGCGCTTTGCATATGTACCGTATCGGTGCCGTTCAGGGCCGCGGCGGCCAGCACGTCCAGATCCACGCTGCCGCACAGCACGTGCCCGTGCTGGTGGTCGGTGTGGTTGCCGCCGATCTCCGTCCTGCCGGGGCCGGAGAAAAGGCCGGCCCGCCCCCCGGGGGCATAGGCGGCGGCCAGAGTTTCGGCCACTTCCAGCGCCCGCTCCCGGGCGGAGGCGGCGCCGCAGTCCAGCACCCCGCAAAGCCGCCCGTCCAGGGCCCCCGATTTGATGTTTTCCAAAAGCGTGGAAAGATCCATTGACTTCACTCCCCCTTAGTATCGTCTATCATCCTTATGATACCGGTTCCCGCCGGCTTTTTCTACGCGTTATGCGCCTGTTTCTGCGCTGTTTCCGCCGTTTTGACGCCGGAGACGCGGTCTAAAAAGGCGAGCACCGTCCCCCATTTCAGATCCCGATCCTGCTTTTCGTTCAAAAATTCGTGGCGGGAGCCGTCGAATAGCGCCACGGTCACGTCCCTCATGCCGGCCTTTTCCCTGTAAAAGGTCTCCAGCTTCCTGACCCCCGCGCCCATGCTTCCCACCGGGTCGCCGGCGCCGGAGGCCAGCAGGAGGGGCAGATCCCGGGGCAGGCCCGCGATGTAAGAAGGGGTGTAGAGCCGCCGGAGCCCCCGGAAGAAATCCCGGTAGAACCGGGCCGAGCAGGTGAAGCCGCACAGGGGGTCGCCGTCGTAGGCGGCGTTGTTCTCCGGGTCGTTGGAGATCCACTTCCCGTCCTCAAACTGTCTGGCGTAAGCGCCGAAGGAGAGCTTTTCGATGAGGGCGGCCGGCTTTTTGGCGGGGGTCAGCGCCGCGGTGACGGTGCCCAGGTAGACGTCGAAGTCCTTCTTATAGGCGCTGCCGCCGATGACGGCCCCGTCCAGCTTCTCCCCGTACCGGGCAAGATAGCTCTGGGTCACGAAGGAGCCGAAGGAGAACCCGAAGAGGATATACGGAAGGCCCGGGTATTTCGCCCTGTAGTGATCGGTCAGGGCCGCCTCGTCCCGCACCACGTCGCCGAACATGTCCCCCTCACAAAAGCCGGGGGTGTCCCCGCCGGTCTTCCCGTGGCCCCGGTGGTCGTCCGCCGCCGCCAGGTAGCCGTGGGCGTTGAGAAACGCGGCAAAGGGCGCGTAGCGGGCGGCGTGCTCCGCCATCCCGTGGACGATCTGGACAAAGCCCACCGGGTTTTTCACGTCCAGCCACTCGTGTACGAACAGCTCCTTGCCGTCGAAGCTTTTGAAATTCATCTTCCCCGCCCCTTTCACGTATTTTGTATTTCCCATTATATTTCTTTTTCCCGCAAATTGCAACAATAAAGCGGCGCGGCTATTCCAAAATTTATTCAAATGTGCTATACTTAAGTCAAATCCCCGTATCGCGGGGGCAAGGGAGGGCAATTCTCATGGGACTTTTTCTGACCTTGGCGTTTCTCTTTTTCATCGGCTCGGTTTTCGGCTGGGTGCTGGAGCTTTTCTACCGGCGGTTTTTCTCCGGGGCCAACCCGGAGCGCAAGTGGATCAATCCAGGCTTCTGCACGGGGCCCTATGTGCCGCTCTACGGGATGGGGCTGTGTATCCTGTTCCTCATCGCCTCTCTGGAGAACACCACCTGGATCGCGGATCCCTTCTGGGAGAAGGCGGCGCTCTTTCTCTTCATGGCGGTGTGCATGACGCTCATCGAGTACATCGCCGGGATCCTCAGCATCAAAATCGCCCACGTGCGGCTGTGGGACTACTCCGACCAGTGGGGCAATTTGCAGGGAATCATTTGCCCGCTGTTCTCCTTCTTCTGGGCCGTCCTGGGGGCGGTCTACTACTTCCTGATCCACCCGCGCATCCTGGGGGCGCTGAACTGGCTGGCCAACAACCTGGCTTTCTCCTTTGTCATCGGCATGTTCTACGGCGTATTCATCATCGACCTGTGCCATTCCCTGCGGCTGATGGCGCGGCTGCGGGAGTTTGCCCGGGAGAACGATGTGGTCATCAAATACGAAAACCTCAAGGCCCATATCCGCTCGGTTCAGGACAGGGCCCACGAAAAGGCCCGGTTTTTCCGGCCCTTCTCCTCGGAAAAGCCCCTGTCGGAGCAGCTGAGGGAGCGCCTTGAGGCGGCTATGGCGGCCCGGGAGGGCCGGGATCCCGTGTTCGGCGCCCTGACGCGCCGGGACGGCGGGAAAGGAGGGCGGACATGACCGGCGACAGCCAGAGACTGAGATATCTGACGCTCCTGTCCGCCAAATACCCCACGGTGGCGGCGGCGTCCAGCGAGATCATTCGGATGGAGGCGGTGCTGCGCCTGCCCAAGGGGACGGAGCACTTCATGTCCGATCTCCACGGGGAGAACGAGGCGTTTATCCACATCCTCAACAACGCCTCCGGGTACATCCGGGAGAAGATCGACACGGTGTTCGGGGCGGAGCTGTCCCCGGCGGAGCGGGCGGATCTGGCAACGCTGATATACTACCCCGAAAAGAAGCTCCCCCAGCTGAAGGCCGCCCAAGCGGATCTAAACCAGTGGTACAACGACACGCTGATGCGGCTCATTAGGCTCTGCCGGTTCGTGGCCTCCAAGCACACCCGCGCCCATGTGCGCTCCTGTCTGCCGGAGGCCTGCGGGCATGTGCTGGACGAGCTGCTCCACGCCCATTTTGAGGATCACGACAAGAAGCTCTACTACGAGACGATTGTGGATTCCATCATCGCCTACCGCCGGGCCGACGCCTACATCACCCGCTTTTGCGAGCTCATAAAACGGCTGGCGGTGGACAGGCTCCACATCGTGGGGGATCTCTTTGACCGGGGGCCCCGGCCCGACCAGATCCTGGAACGGCTCATCGGCCACCACGGGGTGGATATCCAGTGGGGCAACCACGACGTGGTGTGGATGGGCGCGGCGGCGGGCAGTCCTGTCTGCGTGCTGACGGTGCTGAAGACCACCCTGGCCTACAACAACACCGACACCCTGGAGCACGGCTACGGCATCAGCCTGCGGGAGCTGGATCATCTGGCCCAGGAGTATTACGAGCACGATGACCTGAGCCGCTGGATGCCCAGGATCGACAGCCGCAAGCGCGCCTCCCGGGAACCCCTTCTGCGGGCGGCGCAGATGCACAAGGCCGTGACGGTAATGATGCTGAAGGCCGAGGCCCAGGTCATCGACAGGAACCCGGACTTCAAAATGGCGGGCCGGGACTATCTGCGGCACATCGACTTTGAAAAGGGCACCGTGGTCTGCCTGGGGCGGGAATACCCCCTGCTGGAGTGCGACTTCCCCACGGTGGATCCCGACGCGCCGGAACGGTTCACCGCCCGGGAGCTGGACGTTCTGCGGGATCTGGTGCGGGGCTTCCGGCACAGCAAGCTTTTGCAGAAGCACGTGCAGTTCCTCTACTCCTCCGGCTCCGTCTACAAGGTGACCAACGGGAATCTCTTATACCACGGGGCCGTCCCCATGACGCCGGAGGGGGACTTCGCCAAAGAGACCTTCGAGGGCCGGGAATACGCCGGCCGGGCGCTTTTCGACTACTGCGACAGGCGGGCCCGCCAGGGCTACTTCGCCCCGGAGGGCTCCCCCCAGCGGCAGGCGGGGCAGGATTTCCTCTGGTATCTGTGGTGCGGCGCCAAAAGCCCCATTTACGGGCGCAGCGCCATGACCACCTTCGAGCGGCTGTTCATCGCCGACCCGGAGACCCACAGGGAGATCAAGGATCCCTACTATAAGCTCATCAACGAGGCCGCCACGGCGGAGAAGATCCTCTCCGAGTTCGGCCTGACGGAGGCGGGGGATCACATCATCAACGGCCACGTGCCGGTGCGGGCCGTGGAGGGGGAGAGCCCCGTCAAGGGCGGGGGCAGGCTCATCGTCATCGACGGCGGCTTCTGCCGGGCCTACCACGAAAAGACCGGCATCGCCGGGTACACGCTGGTGTACAACTCCCGGGGCCTGACCCTCCGCACCCATCAGCCCTTTGAAAGCGCCGCCAAGGCGGTGCTGGAGGACGAGGACATCTCCTCCTCCAGCGAATACATCTACACGCCCCCCGCCCGCCTGCTGGTGGCCGACACCGACGAGGGGAAGCGGATGCGCAGTCTCATCGGCGACCTCACCGCGCTGGTGCGGGCCTATCAGGACGGCGTTATCCGGGAGCGGGAGCTGCGGGAATGACCCGCCGCGAAGCGGCGGGGTGATTGAAACGGAGGGGGAACACGAATGGTTCCCCCTCCGATCCCTTCTTTCCGATCAAACGGCTCAAAGCCCCAGGTTCAGGCCGCCGGTGAGCTTGCTCATGACGGCGGACATCTCGGCCTCGGCCTTGGACATGGCCTCGTTGACCGCGGCGATCACCGCATCGGAGATCATCTCCACGTCCTCCGGCTCCGCCGCGTCGATCACCGCGTCGGGGTCGATGACCAGCTTCAACAGCGCCTTCTTGCCGTTCACCGTGGCGGTGACCATGCCGCCGCCGGCGGAGGCCTCGAACTGGCGCTCCTCCACCTCCTGCTGCTGGCGCATCAGCTCCTGCTGCATCCGCTGGGCCTGCTTGATCATGTTCATGTTCATGCCTCCCGGCATCCTGCCGCCGGGAAATCCGCCTTTTGCCATTTTTTGTGTACCTCCTCAGTTTGTTCTTATGGAAATTTAATTCAGGTAAATTTTACGATGCCGTCAAACCGGGCCAGGTCGTCCAGGCCGGGCTTTTTGGGGGCGGCGTCCTCGGGGGGCGTGCCCGGCACCACGCTGACGCCTACGGGCTTGCCAAGCACCTCCGCGGCGGCCTTGGACACGGCGTCCCGGACGGAGTCGGTGTCGATCATCATCTGGATGAACATATTCCGGGCGTAGACCGTCAGGCGCGTGTCCGCCAGCCGGGGGACGGCGCTGTCCCTGGCGGAGAGAGGCCCCATCTGGGAGGGATCCAGCAGGGCGGCGCATTTTTTCAGCACCCGGCCCCACCAGTCGCCCTCCGCGCTCCCCGCCTCTTCGGCGGCGGACTCCGGCGGGGCTTCCGGCTCCGGCACAGGCTCCGGAACAGATTCCGATACGGGTTCCGGCTCCGCCGGCAAGTCCTCCCAGGGCGGGGCGGGCGGCGCCTCGCCGGGCTCCGGCGGGATGTCCTCGTCCTCCCAGGGGGGCAGATCCGGCTCCGGTTCCGGCGCGTCCCTTTCGGGTGCGGTCCTTTCGGGTGCGATCCTTTCGGGTGCGTCCCTTTCGGGTGCGGCCCTTTCGGGTGCGGCCCTTTCAGATACGGGCGCCGGGGATCCCGGCTCCGGTTTTTTCCGCGCGGGCGCGGTCTTCTGCGCCTTCTGAGGCTCCGCGGGGGCGGGGGCGAAGCTCTCCGGCGGCGCGTAAGCGCCGGTGAGGGCGCCGATGATCTTCACCAGGCACAGCTCGGCCTTGACGCGCTTGTCGCGGGCGTCCTTCATGGAGTTTACATCCTCCTGGAGAAGCTCCGACACGGCCACCAGGCGGCCTGTGTCCACGGCTTTGCAAAGCCGCGTAAGCCGGCCGGCGTCGAAAGCGCCGGTGAGCAGGGACGCGCTGCCCCGGGGGGCCACGCGCACCATGAGCATATCCCTGGCGAGGCTGAGAAGATCCCGCAGGATGGTGACGGGCTCGGCGCCGCCCCGATAGCTCCTGTCAAAGAGGCTCAGGGCCAGGGCGGTATCCCGGGCGGCCAGGGCGTCCCAGAGCTTTACCGTGTCCTCCGCGCCCATGATGCCCACGGCGCGGATGACATCGTCCTCGTCCACCCGCCTGGCGGGCAGGCACTGATCCAGCAGGGACAGGGCGTCGCGCATGGAGCCGTCCCCCAGGCGCGCCAGAAGGGCGGCCGCGCCGTCCGTCAGCTGAAAATCCTCCTGACCGGCAACGTATTGGAGCCGGCCGGCGATGTCCTCCGGCATGATCCGGCGGAAGGAGAAGTGCTGGCACCGGGACAGGATGGTGATGGGGATCCTGGCCAGATCCGTGGTGGCCAGAATGAAGACCAGGTGCTCCGGCGGCTCCTCCAGGATCTTCAGCAGGGCCGGAAAGGCGGCGGTGCTGAGCATGTGGGCCTCGTCCAGGATATAGACGCGCTTGCGCACGTCGGCGGGGGTGTAGTTGGCCGCCTCCCGCAGGGCGCGGATATCCTCCACGCCGCCGTTGGAGGCCGCGTCGATCTCGATGACGTCCAGGATGGCGCCGGAATCGATGCCCCGGCATGCCTCGCACTCGTTGCAGGGGTCGCCGCCTACCGGGTGGAGGCAGTTCAGGGCTTTGGACAGGATCTTGGCGCAGGTGGTCTTGCCGGTGCCGCGCGTGCCCACGAAGATATAGGCGTGGCCCGTCCGGCCCGTCTCCACCTGGCGGCGGAGGGTCTGGGTGATGTGATCCTGGCCCACCACGTCCTCAAAACGCCGGGGGCGGTATTTTCTGTAAAGCGCCTGATACATGATCTCACCCCTCTATAATCAAAAAACCCGGAGGACCGGGCTTTTTGGATCAAGGTTTCACCGCGTTTCCGTTACGGCCCAGAGAGGAGCCGCGAACCTGCCTTTGACGGTGTGATATACCCGGTACCTCAGGAAACGGCTCAAGGCCGGCGGGCTCGCGGCACACGCCGGTTTCCGCTTAATGCTGCTCGGTTCCCCGCCTGACATGGTTCACAGTCCGGCGTTGCGTGAGACCGGCCCATCAACACCCTTTCCTGAGGGCAGACAATACATCACACGGCCGGGGGCAGGAATTCATCCCCGCTATAGCGGATCGCGGGTCACAGGGCACCGCTATCTCCCCGACTATCGCGGCTCTTCTCCGCGCCGTAACGGCTTTGCGTATTTGTTATTATACACCATGGAGAAGAAAATATCAACAGTAAAATTGCCGGGCAGAGGAGACTATTGAAAAGCCTTCCGATTCAATCAGGGCATTTCAGTCTCCGCCGCCGCGCAGTTGGGTACGCAGGAGCTTGTAAAGCTTCGCGCCGTGCTCTCTTGGTGTCGGAAGGAAGGGATGGGAAGGGGAACTATCAGAGTTCCCCTTCCGATTCAATCAAGGCATTTCAGTCTCCGCCGCGCGGTTGGGTACGCAGGGACTTGTAAAGCTTTGCGCCTTCCCTCCTGTTATCGGAAGGAAGGGATGGGAAGGGGAACTATCAGAGTTCCCCTTCCG